>CAYRRU010000001.1:0-30142 GCA_964426785.1 uncultured Candidatus Saccharibacteria bacterium
TTTCGTGACTCAGGTTTATTCAAATCCATAAGGGGAATGAT
Source organism: uncultured Candidatus Saccharibacteria bacterium (assembly GCA_964426785.1). Classification (GTDB taxonomy): domain Bacteria; phylum Patescibacteriota; class Minisyncoccia; order Phycocordibacterales; family Phycocordibacteraceae; genus C7867-001. The sequence goes on from CAYRRU010000001.1 coordinate 42, forward strand.
GTGGAAGTTTCCATTTCCTATGTGGCCAGCAATCGTGTCTATCAACTTGTATTCGTCCAGAATGGCGTAGAGCTTCGGGAGGAACTCAGGGTACACCTCAGGTGACACGACAAAATCATCAATAAACGGAGATGCATAGTATCCAGAAAGATTTTTGCGCAGAAGTGCGAAACTCTCCCTGCGCACCATCCAGTATTTCTCTGAAGCGCGTTCGTCTTTCAATACCTTGAGTGGAACTTTGTAGTGAAGGAGTGCGTCATGGGCTTCGCGCGCACGCTTCAGTGCAATCGCATGAGTGTCTTCTGAGAATTCCGCCATAAGCACAAGCTTTGGAACACCCCCACGAAGCACCATGAATAATTCCGGTAGGAAGGAAAGTCCAAGCTTAAAGGCTCTCCAGAATCCCATCTGCGCAAGCATCTGAGGAAGGAACCGCACTGCAAGCTTGAAGGTGTGATCGTCGTATGACTCAAACGATTCTGGCTTGTATCGCAATACGTCACGCACGATGTGCGGAAGCTCCTTAATATCTTTGAGGAACACCACCAGCATAGACCGGTATGGCTGAGGCTTTACGAGTGAAAGTTTTGCGCGCGTGGTGAAGGCAAGTGTTCCTTGGGCTCCGGTTATAAGTTTAGCGAGATTGAAGGAGTCGTCACTCTTCACCTCCCAGAGCGCATACCCAGCTGAGTTCTTTGAGACCTTAGGTTTTGCGGACTGTATAAGAGATTGATTTGCACTAATCAGTGCATCCATCTTGCGATATATTTCTCCTTCAAATGTCTCCAGTCCTTTCTTTTGTTCCAGTTCAAGCAAGGACAGTGCTTTAAAGAGTGCAACGGATCCGTCAGACAACACCACTTCAAGTTCCTCTACATATTTACGGGTCTTGCCATATTCAAGTGTTCGCTCACCTCCTGAATCGTTGTTTATAATTCCGCCCATAGCGCAAATACCGCGGGACGCCGGGTATGAGGGTAGTATCAAATTCTTCTTGAGTGTTTCTTTCTCAAAATCCCGATAGTACACACCAGGCTCGGTGACAGCATATCCATCACCAACCTCCCACACGCGATTCATATATTTGGTAAACACGGCAACCACCGAACGCGTAAGTGAGCCTCCAGACATACAGGTCCCTGCAGAACGTGCTGTGACGGAAACATCCTCCCCTGACTCCTTTGCTTTTCTGACTTCGGTAATAAGTACGGACACATCGTGTGTGTCTTTGGGATACACCACAAGGGACGGCGTTCTCGTAAAGAGACTGGTGTCACGACTGTACTTCGTGCGCTCCTGCTGACTGTCGGTGACGTCACCTTTAAGTGAACTCGCGAGATTATCTTTCAAACCCATACGAGCAGTATAACTTAGTCGTGTTTGCCAACGACTTTAAAGTTGATGTGTAAGTTAAAAAGATAGTTCAATGTTCCGGTCACACAGGCGACCATTATACGAGCGGGCAAGTAATGAAGACCGGTAAAGGTAACGAGAAGCGCAACTGCGGTTGTAATAAGAAATGCGCCACCTCCTGCAACTCCTACGAAATACAGGTATCCATGATGCACCGCACGCTCAGTCCCACGAAACACATGTGCTCTCGCCAGAAAGTAGTTAAGCGAGACCGCGACTATAAAGGCAAAGGGAGTGGAGACGTAGTAGGGAATACCGAAGAACTCGGTCATCACCCACAACAACAGAAGATCAAAGGCAAATGTGGAGCCTCCAACGAGCGCATACTTAAGGAAGCGTTTGATGCCGTTTCGATCAATCATGTGGTAATAGTAGCCGTCCACAGCCCATACACCTAGCTTCATGTTGCGTCCCCAGGTATACTCCTCAGCACATGGCATCCATCCCCGCACTCAAAATCACCAACCTCAAGAAACAGTATCCAAAAGGTGTAGAAGCTCTAAAAGGCGTGTCTCTGGAAATTGAAGAAGGGGAGTTTTTTGCACTTCTGGGTCCCAATGGCGCCGGCAAAACCTCACTCATCTCTATTGTCTCGCATTTGGTAAACAAAACATCAGGCGAGGTCCTGGTGCAGGGAGTGTCCGTTGATCAGGATTCAAGCAAGACCAAATCGTTTATCGGTCTCGTACCACAGGAGTTTAACTTTGATATTTTCAAGAAAGTTATTAATACCGTACTTGATCAGGCTGGATACTACGGCATTCCGCGCAAAGAAGCACTTCCACGAGCGGAGAAGATACTTAAGCAGTTGGGATTGTGGGAGAAGAAGGATGCGACAGCCCGCGAACTATCCGGAGGCATGAAGCGCAGGCTCCTCATCGCGCGCGCGCTCATCCATGAGCCAAAAGTACTTCTGCTTGATGAACCTACAGCCGGTGTTGATGTTGAACTACGTCGCGGTATGTGGGACTTCTTGCGGGAACTGAATGAAGGAGGCACCACGATCATTCTCACCACACACTACCTAGAAGAGGCAGAACAACTCTGTCGTCGTGCAGCCATCATCAATAAAGGAGAGATTATTCAGGAAGGTTCAATGAAGGAACTTCTTGCAAAGCTGAACTACGTCACGGTGCTTCTGGACACCGTTGAACCGATAACCGAAGCGGTGGTGCAGTTGGTCAAAGGCCAGCCTCTTAAAAAGGTGGACGATAACACCTTTGAACTCACGCTTGCGCCGGGAGAGACGATGAACGATGCGTTTCGCAAGCTTTCATCGGTTGGTGTGCAAATTGCAAACGTGCGCAACTCAGGCAGTCGTCTTGAAGAAGTATTCGTTAACCTAACTACCGTATGAGATCTCCCGCTGTCGTTGGATACCTAACCATGGTTCGTGAGCAGTGGGTGCGTATCATACGTATTTGGTCTCAAACTCTGCTTCCGCCGGTGGTCACGAACGTCCTGTACTTCGTTATATTTGGAGGATTCATTGGAAGTCAGATTGCTGAGGTGAACGGGGTCTCCTACATGGCCTTCATTGTGCCGGGACTCGTCATGATGGCCATTATCACCAGTTCATATATGAACACGGTGTCCTCCTTTTACCTGGCTAAGTTCCAGAAGAACATTGAGGAGTTGCTGGTGTCTCCTATGCCGAGCTGGACGGTGGTGGCGGGGTATGTGACGGGAGGGGTGATACGCGGACTCATGGTTGGATTCATGGTGCTGGTGGTCTCGCTCTTCTTTACACATCTGGCGATACACAACGTATTCATCATTATTGCAGCAGCACTCCTCACGAGCATTCTCTTCTCCCTTGCGGGCCTCGTAAACGGCATGTTCGCAAAGTCCTTTGATGCGATGAACATCATTCCTGCATTCGTCCTTACACCACTTACATACCTTGGCGGCATTTTCTATTCCATTCATCAACTTCCACCATTCTGGCAGACGGTATCACTTGCAAACCCTATTCTCTACATGGTGAATGCGTTCCGGTTTGGATTCCATGGTGCAAGTGACGTACCCGTTGGTACGAGCTTCATGGTGATTGGAGGATTCATTCTGGTCTTCCTCGCCGCAACACTTTTGTTCTTTAAGAGGGGAGACGGGTTGAAGAATTAGTACCAATCTCTTACGAAAACTTTCGCACTGAAGACTTGGTCTTTGCGTTTCCTGCGTGGAGGACAGACACTTCTGTTGGATACTCCTTTTCAACTGCAGCAGGGGCATTAACTTGCGGAAGGAATACTTTAATAGTTGTGCCTTTGTTGAGTGCACTCTTAATACTGATAGAACCGTGGTGCACACGTACAATCTCGTTCACGATAGCAAGTCCGAGACCGGATGATCCTGTGCCGACGTTACGAGCGCGGGACGAGTCGGCGCGATAGAAGGGTTCAAACACGTGGTCCAGGTCCTTCTGCGCAATACCCACACCCTCGTCACTCACGGTGACAATCACTTGCGCGTCTTCGTCCGCGTGTACGGATACCGCAACTGACTTATTCTTGTCCTTCGATGTGTAGTTGATCGCGTTCTTTACCAAGTTCGTGATCACCTGATCAAGCGCGGTTGCGTTGCCCATGCTGTATATTTCGTCGTCAGTTGTGACGGTGAGGGTAACGCCGCGGGAGTGGGCAAGTTCTTGGTGTCGGGCGACAACGGTTTGCGCAAGTTGTCCCATGTCGATGGACGACAACTTCATACTTCCGGGACGTACGAGCGTATCAAAGGTAAGGAGGTTGTTAATGGTTTCTGACATGCGATCAAGTTCAACGATCGTGTCTTCAAACACATCCCGAACATCAGCATTAATGCTCGGATCCATGAGTGCGACCTCCGTATTCGTCTTTATAATCGCCATGGGGGTGCGTATCTCGTGCGCCACGTTTCCAATGAATCGCTTCTGAAACTGCAGAGAATTACGCGCAGGCCACAATGCAAAGCGAGCAACCAAAAACCCAAACATGCCGGCAAGAAGAATAATGCCAAAGAAAGCGTACATGAGCGTCTTCGTACGCACGATCTCGATAGACTGGGCTTGAGTGTTGGTGGTGGTTTGAAGCGCCCCCTGCACATCCTGAAGCGTGTGCTCACTTATGGAGTCTGAGGTTTGGCTCTGGGAATACCCTAAGGCCCACCAGAACACGCCGATCGTAAGGACGATCAGAACAACCTGCAACAATATGACATTTACGGTAGCCCGCACGAACGGGTTATACCGATAGCTATCCGTTGAGGCGGTAACCCACGCCGCGAATGGTCTCAAATAGTGGTACGCCGTCTTCATAAGTATCTAGTTTTTTACGGAGGTTTTTCATATGCACATCAAGCACGTTCGAGAAGCCAGGGAAGTCAAAGCTCCACACGTGGTCCATGACTTGCTCACGTGGGATAGCTTCGCCCGGGCTTCTCATAAAGAACTCAAGGAGAGCGAATTCCTTAAGGGTTAGGGTAACAGGCTTTCCGCCTTTCGTAACGGAGTGCTTAGTTGGATCAAGCATAATGTCGCGAATAGAGAGCACGCTCGGAAGCGCTTGCTCAGGACGACGTAGTACAGCATTGATGCGCGCAATAAGTTCGTCAAAGGAGAAAGGCTTTGCCACGTAGTCGTCTGCACCAAGATTAAGAAGATCAATCTTGTATTCCGTCTCGTCGCGCGCGGTCAATATGATGATCGGCGTGGTGACGCCCTCGGCACGCGCATCGCGGCAAATAGTCGCGCCATCAATCCCCGGCAACATGAGATCAAGGAGAATGAGATCGTACTCACTACGATAGAGAAGAATGCGTGTACGCGCCTTCTCGCTGTCAGCAAGCCAGTCAACCGTGAAGCCTTTCATCTCAAGACCTTTCTTGAGAGCCGTTGCAAGTTTTACTTCGTCTTCAACAATGAGGATACGCATAGAGATGGGTATTAGTGCTAATTAATTGCTTTAGGCCAAGTATGACGGTAGACACCTTAAGACTTCATGAAGAAGCTCTCTATGTAGACGTTTACCACTACCTTCAGCTTACACCTGATACACTGCACTCCATGACCCGAAACGAGCACAAAACCTTGCTGGTGATTAAGACCTTTATCTTTAACGATGAGGGAAAGTTTCTCACCCTTCTACGCGCGGCAACGGCACCCACACGTCCACTTACTTGGGATCTACCAGGTGGTATGTATGAGCGCGGAGAAGATCCTGAACTAAGTGCACGACGAGAAATAATGGAGGAAACAGGGCTTGAGGTTACGGACCTAACCTTGCTTGGACTCAAGGTTAAGGAGCGTCTTACGGACACGGACGAGCCCGTGGTTCGGGTCGCGTATAGGGCAAAAACTAGTACGACTCTCGTAACTCTCAGTTTTGAACACGGTGAGGCTAAATGGGTGTCTCCAGAGGAGTTTTTAGAGCTTGAATCTACGCCAAGTTGGAAGGACTTTGCTCGCGAGCATCTTTTTTAAGGTTGTCCCCAAGGCAAATTTGGGGGTCCGGGAGTACAATAGTAATCCGTTCCTTCACAACTTATGTAGGGGTCGAAAATCACTATTTTCTTCTCCTTACGTGCCCGTGTTGGATGCGTCAGAGAGTGTGCAAGCCGCGTAAGCGGTGCATTTGAGTCTCTGACATCACACAGACAATGTTCGGACACCTAAGTTGTTATTATCAAATTGCACACATGTACGTATGAAGCAGGTCAAAAAGCGAAATGGTCAGATTGTAGCGTTTGAAACAGCAAAAATTACTGAAGCAATGCGTAAAGCATTCGCGTCAGTGTATGTTCCGGTTACTGATGAGATCCTTTCGCAGATGACCGATGCCATCGTGCTGAATGTTGAAGAAACATTCCCTGAATCAACACCAACCGTTGAACATATTCAGGATCGTGTGGAGTTTGTGCTCATGGAAAATGGCTACCTTGAGGTCGCCAAGCACTACATCGTGTATCGCTACGAACACGCAAAGATTCGCGAAGCAAAACAAGAAGAGGTAATTGAGAAGATTGAACTGAAAGAGTTGCAGGTGACGACGCGTTCAGGAAAGTCTGAACCATACAGCGAAGCACGCATCCGCGAAACGCTTGCAGAAGCTATTAAAGGATACGAGAACGATGTAGACACCGAAGCCGTCATCGGACATTTGAAGTACGAACTGTACGAGAACATTTCCACCGACGACATCATGCGTGCACTCACCATGGTGGTGCGTTCAACCATTGAACGCGACCCTGCGTATTCAAAGGTAGGAGCTCGTCTCCTCCTTTCTCGTATTTACGCAGACGTGTTCGGTCATGGATTTGATAAAACAAAGCTGAAAGAGATTCATGCGGATGTGTTCGTGCGCAACATCAAAGACGGCATCACTAAGGAGTTGCTTGATGAGCGCATGACGCAGTTTGATATGAAGCGCATCACGGACGCATTCATTCCCGAGAACGATCAGCACTTTGAGTATATGGGTCTTGAGATTCTCTCGTCCCGCTACTGCATGGAGGACGTAGAGACCAAGAAGCCGCTGGAGACCCCGCAGATGTTCTGGATGCGTATTGCGATGGGACTTGCCCTTAATGAGAGTGAGGAGACGCGCACCCAGTCCGCGCTTGAGTTCTATGATGTCCTTTCTAACTTCTACTACACCCCAGGAGGACGAACCCTCTTCCAGGCAGGAGCGAAAAAGGCCCAGCTTTCTAACTGTTTCTTGAACACTGTGCCGGACTCTCTGGACGGAATCTTCAAGTCGCTCTCAGACAACGCGCAGTACCTGAAGTGGTCAGGAGGCACCGGAACTGACTGGACGAACGTTCGTGCGACCGGTTCCTTTATTAAAGGTACGGGTGTGGGCTCCCAAGGTATCGTGCCGTTCCTTAAGATTGCAAACGATGTGAACGTGGCGATTAATCGCTCCGGCAAGCGCCGAGGCGCTGGCTGTGTGTACCTTGAGACCTGGCACCTTGATATTGAGGACTTCCTTGAGCTTCGCAAAAACACGGGAGACGAGCGCCGTCGCACCCACGACATCAACACCGCAAACTGGATCCCGGATCTATTTATGAAGCGGGTGCGTGAGGGAGGTGACTGGACGATGTTCTCTCCTGAGGAAGTACCTGACCTCCATGAGACGTATGGCGCTGACTTTGAAAAACGTTATGTCGCATACGAAGAGAAAGCAGACAAGGGTGAGATCAAACTCTGGAAGCGCATGCCGGCTAGTGATCTTTGGAAGAAGATGCTCGCCATGTTGTTTGAAACAGGTCACCCATGGATTACGTGGAAGGATCCTTCAAACATTCGCTCACCACAGGATCATGCGGGTGTGATCCACAACTCAAACCTCTGTACGGAGATTACGCTTAACACCGGGCCTGATGAGACTGCGGTGTGTACGTTGGGGTCACTCAACTTTGCAAAGTTTGTCGTTGATGGAAAGTTTGATCATGCACTGGTGGAGAAAGTCACCACGACATCCATCCGCATGTTGGATAACGTGATTGATCTCAACTTCTATCCAACACCAGACTCAGAGCGTGGCAATACTCGTCATCGTCCTGTTGGACTTGGGGTGCGTGGGTACCATGATGCGCTCTACATGCTCGGTATTGATTTTGATTCAACCGAAGCACTTGATTTTGCAGACGAGAGCATGGAGGTGGTTGCATACCACGCCATCATGGCGTCTTCAAAGCTTGCGAAAGAGCGCGGTGTGTATTCAACCTATAAGGGAAGTAAGTGGGACCGTAACATCTTCCCGCAGGACACCATTGCGCTACTCTCCAAGGAACGAGGCGAAGAGATTCACCTGCCTGCAGAAGGGAAGCTTGATTGGGAAGCGGTTCGTGCGCACGTTAAAGAGCACGGTATGAGGAACTCAAACCTCATGGCCATTGCCCCAACTGCCTCTACCGCAAACCTGGTCGGCTGTATCCCGTGTGTAGAGCCTATATACAAGAACATCTACGTAAAGAGCAACAAGGAAGGGGACTTTGTGGTGGTGAACAAGTACTTGGTGGAGGATCTGAAGAAGCTTGGGTTGTGGAGCGAGAAGCTTCTCAACAAGCTCAAGTACTACGACGGCTCAGTCCAGATGATGGACGAGATTCCTGCTGACATCAAAGCAAAGTACAAGGAAGTGTTTGAAATTGATGCACGTTGGATTATTGAAGCTGCAGCACGTCGTGGTCGTTGGATGGATCAGTCACAGTCACTCAACATCTTCTACAACGGAACATCAGGAAAGGAACTCTCCGAGATCTACTTCCTTGCCTGGGAGCGCGGACTGAAGACCACCTACTACCTGCGTACCCTTGGAGCGTCTCAGGTTGAGAAAGCGACCGTTTCAACTGCAGAGTTCGGCGCAACACACACACGTGGAGCAAGTGTCGTGGGCGCAGTACCAGTCATCAGTGATGCAGAGATGCAAGCAAAGATGGCCCGCGTTGCTTCAGGGGAGGAAGTGGGAATTTGTGAATCGTGCGAAAGCTAATCAGACAGACCTATGCCTATCACCCGAGGAACAGATAAGGTTGATGTAAACAACCGCAAGATCATTAACGGCAAAGACGCTGACGTGATGCAGTTGTATCCGATGCGACACACCTTTGCATGGGACGCATACAATGTGGGTAACGCAAACCACTGGCTTCCTACAGAAATCAGCATGCAGAAGGACGTGGAGCAATGGAAGAGTAAGGATGTATTGTCGGACGACGAGCGTCAGGCCTTTGAAACGGTTCTTGGTTTCTTCACCACTGCAGACTCTATCGCGGCCAACAACGTGGTGCTCGCGCTCTACAAGCACATCACGAGTCCCGAGTGTCGTATGTACTTGCTTCGCCAGGGGTACGAAGAAGCGATTCACACCCACGCATACCAATACATTGTGGAGTCACTTGGTATGGACCAGGGACGTATCTTCAACATGTACCGCGAGGTGGAGTCCATATACAATAAGGACAATCTCGTACTCTCGCTTAACGAAGGCATCTTTGCGGATGACTTTAAGACCGGAACCTTTGAGAACGATCAAAAGTTCCTGGAGAACCTCATCGTCTTCTCACTCATTCTTGAGGGTATCTTCTTCTACTCATCCTTTGCGGTTATGTTCGGGTTCCAGCGTCAGGGCAAACTAACGGGTGCTGCTGAGCAAATTCAGTACATCATGCGTGACGAGTCCCAGCACTTGAACTTCGGCATCAACATGATCAATGCGATTAAGGAGGAACAGCCTGAGTTGTGGACGCCTGAATTCCAGGCCCACATCATTGATTTGGTGAAGCGTGCGGTGGTATTGGAGTACACCTTCGCTACGGAGGTCTTCCCACGAGGTATCTTCGGCATGAACGCTGAAGGCTTCAAGCAATACATTGAGCACATTGCTGATCGCAGACTTGCTCGTGTGGCGCTTCCAGCTCAATATAATGTTGCAAACCCTTTCCCCTGGATGAGTGAAGCTATTGACCTTAACAAGGAGAAGAACTTCTTTGAGACGCGTGTGACGGAGTATAAGACCGGAGGAACACTCAACTGGTAGCACAAAGGCCGCGAAAGCGGCCTTTGTCATTTATGTAGACGAATGCTATGTTTGCCTCACGTCTAAGGACGAATTGAAAAGGAGAGGCGCCATGTGGCGTAAAGCACTTTGGTTCGTGATGTTCGTGGTCGCGCTTGTACCGGTGCTTCTGGTGCTAGCGCTTCTGACGGATGTCGGTGGGGACTACCTGTTGGCTCTGGTTGCTGAGTACTTGCGACTCAGTATTGGGGTCTTGGTGCTCCTCATCCTCTGCAATGGGTTCATGTACGTCATTCGATATAGGAACAGACTGCAGTACGACGACGAAAGCCCTGAAATTGCATGGGTCGGTGCTGGTGCCCTGATCGGCATCATGCTCACGGTCGTCCTGGCGGTCGTTGACTACCACTTCCGACCGCACGTGTGGTTTGGATGGCCACTCGTGGTTCTTGGGGGAGCTTTGTTTTTCGGCATCCCCGCAGCGAATCTCGGAAGCCTTCTGTACCGTGCCCGAGCGGGCTTGCGTGGCTACTAAGCCAACAACCCAAAGACAACCCCCGCGCTGGCTACCAAGCTGGCGCGGGGATTCTTTTATCTACGCGAATACCCACCACCAAACGCACTACGCACAAAAGCAATGAGTACGAACAGAATACCTGCAACAAATACATAGAACCAGAACGATGAACGGAAAATCATAAGCAGAAATGCAAGAAGTGCCTGCCACATGTTTTGTATCGTTGCACCTACATCAAATGATTTCTGTACGTTCTCCTCGGGAGTTGATATTTCAGATGTAGCCTTCGGTGTTGTTGAGCTTGCAAGCTTTTCAAGAGCGACAATGGCGCTTGCTCGTATGTTCTCACCCGCATTAATAGTTGTTGAGGCAAATGTGGAGACGGTTGGGGTGACGACATCAAGCGCACCTTTAACTGCTCCAGCAACCTCACGAGCGCTCGTGCTTCCGCCTGACGATTCTACTGGCGGGGGAGCGGCCACGGTTATTGAAGTAGTTGCACTTTGTGTGGCCTCAAGTGTGTCACTTGAGCCAGTAACGCCATCAATGCGGGCACTAAAGACATGTGCGCCTTCGGTTGCGGTCCAGGGATGCGAGACTATCTGGGTTGTGCCGGGCGCACCAGTAAATGGTTTAGAACCAATAGACGTGTCATCCACTAGAAACACGACACTTCCCGAAAGGGAGTCAGTACTGCTGTTGTATACAACGGTGTGGATCGTAACCACCTCGCCGACGGTAGGTGTAAGTTTTGAGAGCCACAGTGACGAGGAAGGGAAGCCAGCCGGGATTGAGGCGCCAAAGGCAAGAGAAGGGAGGAGAAGGAGCAGAAACAGCGCTTGGTACATAGAGTCAGTATAAGACACAGGGACTGGTGTTTTTCACCCAAACAATGCTATTATATTAGTCAACGATTATGGCTAAAAATCAAGCCCCAAAAGTACGAGCCGGACACCTCCTTGCACGACAAATTGCCGTGGGAGTGCTGTCGTTTGCCATTCTTCTTGAGTCGCTCGCGCTTCTTGGTGGACTTGGATTTCTTGGAGCTCCAGGAAATAACCTGGCTAGTGTTATTTCAGGAGTAGTCGCGATGCTCACCAACGAAGCTCGTACGGATGAACACCTCGCGGCACTTACCGAGAACGAACTTCTGACTCGCGGAGCTCAAATGAAGGCAGACGATATGGCAGAGAAAGGATACTTTGCTCATGTGGGTCCTGATGGATCTCCTCCTTGGAAGTGGTTTACCGAGGCTGGGTACAAGTATCAATACGCAGGTGAGAACCTTGCGGTCAACTTCACTGAAAGCGAGAACGTGGTGACGGCGTGGATGAATTCTCCTACACACCGTGCAAACATATTGCGTCAGGAATTCACTGAGATAGGTATTGGCATTGCGACCGGCACACATAAAGGAAAGAAGGCAGTGTACGTCGTGCAATTCTTTGGAAAACCAGCAGCAGGAGCGCCTGTTCCAACTCCCGATACGCGTGTTGCGCTTGCAACTGCAGCAACGGTGCCTCTTACCACACGAGACGTTTTGGGTACGACGACCGAGAATGTTGTTACGCAGTTTGTAGATGCGCCAGAGAGTGACGCAAAGAGCACGCTCTACTCTCTAGCCGGAATTCTTCTTGCCGTACTTCTTGCTGGTGTGGTATTCGGCAAACGCCTGCCCGTCCTATGGCCCTCTATTTCAGTTCTTCTGGTGTTGGTGATTTTGCTTGGGTTTGTCCTTCTGCAGAAGGAGGTGTTGCTTGTTCTGTAGCGCTCTCGCCCCACTCAGGTTTTTCTCCTGTTTTTATACATATATAAAGGAGGCTACCGATAAGGAAGCCTGCCCACAGCACGTGGAAGAGTACGGGCATCACAAGGGCAAACAATGGCTCGCCTTGGTGTCCAATGAGGTAGTTTGAGAGCCTACCTACCTCAAGGGCGAGTAGTACGGCATAGACGAGGGTTATGCTCCAGCCTTGCCAGGTGACGGGGTACCAACCCCAGCCATAGCGTTTTGCCTTAAACCAGAGCTTAGTCATTGATTCATGATACCAAAGGTATGCGCATATACCCTGCATTTGGTACACTACCAGTACCTATGGCATACGATTTTCAAAAACTAAAAGCAGATATCAAAGAGACAGAGGAGTGGTTGAACCGAGAGCTCTCGGGTGTGCGCACGGGACGCGCCACCCCAACCCTACTTGATAACGTGAAGCCTGAAATTTATGGCGCTCGTTCTCCTATAACAAACGTAGCTAGCGTCACTATTGAAGACGCAAAGACACTACGCATCGTGCCGTGGGATAAGACGGTGGTGAAAGCCATTGAAAAGGCTATTACCGATGCTGATCTTGGCGTATCGGTTGCAACGGATGATATGGGACTGCGGGTTATTTTCCCTGAACTCACCCAAGAGCGTCGTCAGCAGATTGCAAAGATTGCAGGAGAGAAAGCTGAGCATGCAAAGGTGACACTGCGCGGGCACCGCAATGACGCGATCAAGGAATTGGAGAAGGAGGAGAGTATGGGTAAAGACGAGATCTTTCGTCTGAAGGAAGAATTGCAGAAACTCATTGATGCCGGTAACGCATCTCTTGAGGCAATTGCGAAGAAGAAACAGGACGAAATCACCACAGGATGAGCATACTTCTCTTCATTGCGGTTCTGGTCATACTCATCGTCGTGCATGAGTTTGGGCACTTTGTGGTGGCCAAGATGTCGGGAATGCGAGTGGATGAGTTTGGTATTGGCTACCCACCACGCGCCATAGCGTGGAAGCGGGGAGAGACCGAGTATTCTCTGAACTGGCTTCCGTTTGGTGGGTTTGTGCGTATTTATGGGGAGGATGACGTGGCGATTGCAGAGGACCCAAAGGACGCTGACCGTGCGTTCTTTCGTAAGCCACGCATACAGCAGGCACTCGTGCTTGTTGCGGGTATTTTAATGAACCTATTCTTCGCGTGGCTTCTCCTTACCATCACGCTTGGTATTGGAGCTCCTCGTGCACTGACTCAAGAAGAATCAGGAACGGTAGCTGATGCGTACGTGCTTGTTTCAAGTATTCTGCCTGGCTCGCCGGCGGAAGAAGCTGGATTTAAGCCAGGGGATCGTATTGTCTCTGCTTCAACTGAAGAGGCAACATTCTCTGATCGCTCGGCCGAAGCATTCACCACATTCATAACAGGAGAGGAAGGACCCGTCACGTTTGTGCTTGAACAACAAGGCGTAGAGCGCACCATAACCGCAACACCACGAGCAGGTCTGGTGCCGGGCGATCCTGAGCGCGTGGTGCTTGGTGTGGGCGTGGCCACCGTTGGGACGGTGCTTACGCCCTGGTATCTGGCTCCTATTGAAGCATTTGATCTAACGGTGCACTTGGTTAAAGAGACCGCGGTCGGTCTCGTAAACTTCTTCGGCAGTATCTTTATGTTTAAAGCGGACCTCTCGCAAGTGTCGGGTCCTGTCGGTATTGCAGGAGCAGTAGGGCAGGCGGCAGGAAGCGGCATTGCCGAACTCTTTACCCTCACCGCGCTCATCTCCATTAACCTGGCACTCATCAATGTTCTTCCAATACCTGCACTTGATGGAGGAAGGCTTCTCTTCGTACTTATTGAGTCAGTAATTCGCAGGCCACTTCCGCGTGCGTTTCAGGGGGCTGTGAACACGCTTGGATTCGCGTTCCTTATTCTCATCATGCTTGCGGTTACGGCAAGCGACATCTTCAAAATAACGATGTAAAGAAGACTGCCGCGCCCAAAAAGGGGCGCGGCAGAAGGGGAAATGTCCCCTAAGTCAGGTGTTGTTTGATCTCGTTGATCACCCGAGGAAGCTCAGACGAGTCCCGTCCCGCGTCAACGAAGCGGAATGGTGTCTTTGCACGCTTGGCCATCACTGCCCAGTCGTGTTCAAGGGCTGCTCGCTCCTTGATGCTCGCTTCAGTTTCGCCGCGCTCCAGCAGTCGCGCGTGCAGGACCTCTTCGCCCGGTGTGTTCAGAAAGATCGAAGTGATGCGAGTGTCAGGATACTGGTCTGCGACAAAGCGACGCAGACGCGCGACCGTGTCGGGCACCAGGATCATGATCCCGACGTCAGAGGCGGTCAGACAGATGTCGCGCACGCTACTACGAAGCGTGCCGTAGGAAGTGTTTCCGCGCTCAACGAGCCAAAGGAACAGCTCAGCCCGCCGACAGTAGTCAAACCAGTCTTGCTCTGCGTAGGTGTACTCGCCCAACAGATCGCTCGGACGTTCTTCACGAGTCGTTTGACTCGGTACCATCTGAGCATTCCGATGCGAATCAATGAGTCGCTTTGCGACCGTTGTTTTCCCAACTCCGGAATGCCCCGATAGGGTAATTATGCGAGGCGCTTGCGCCATGGCGGTATCTCCTAACCGTTGCCTACAGCCATCTAAATACAAAACACGGGAAAGTCAATTGATGAGCGTACCTTTTGCCCTTGTGGATGCGACACCTTATACTAGGAGGACTATGCGCCAATCAGCACTTTTTACTAAAACCAGACGGGATGCGCCGTCTGATGAGACCGCGAAGAACGCTCAGCTACTTATACGAGGAGGGTTTGTACATAAAGAAATGGCGGGAGTGTATTCATACCTACCATTTGGTGTCCGTGTGCTTCAGAACATTGAACACATTGTGCGTGTGTTCATGGGTACCATCAGTGCGCAGGAAATTCGTATGGCCACCCTGCATCCTGCAGAACCTTGGAAGCAAACTGGTGGGTGGGACAACATTGATGTGTTGTTTAAAATAAACTCACGCACTGAAAAGGAATACGCACTTGGTCAGAGTGAGGAAGAGATTGTTACACCGATTGCAAAAGACAACGTCGTTTCATACAAAGATCTTCCCGTTGCGGTGTATCAGATAGGACAGAAGTATCGTGACGAGCTTCGTGCAAAGTCAGGTGTCATGCGCGGACGAGAATTCGGTATGAAGGACATGTACAGCTTCCATGAGACTCAGGAAGACTTTGATCGCTTCTATGCGATTGTAAAAGAGGCGTATCTGAAGATCTATCAGATTTGCGGACTCACCGCCAAAGTAACAGAGGCGTCAGGCGGAAGTTTCTCTGAAAAACTCTCCTACGAGTTCATGGTTTTGACCGATGCTGGTGAGGACGACATTGTGTATTGTCCTGAGTGTACGCACTGCGCAAATGTTGAAGTGTCAAAGGAGAAGGAAAGGGAGACGTGTCCTTCGTGCGCCAAGGGGGCGCTTGTCGCGGCTAAGGCGTCTGAGGTAGGAAACGTGTTTGATCTTGGCACTAAGTATGCAAAAGACTTCGGCTTTACGTTTAAGGACAAAGAGGGAAATGATCAGTATCCCATCATGGGTTGCTACGGACTTGGTACCACGCGCCTTATGGGCGTGATTGTGGAGGCCCTTGCTGATGAAAAGGGTATGGTCTGGCCTGAAGCCGTGGCGCCGTACCCCTTCCATTTGGTCTCTCTTGGCGGGGATAACAAAGAGGTGAAGGAATACGCTGAACAGCTCTACAAAGACCTCTCAGAGGCTGGTGTGCCGGTTCTCTATGACGATCGTGACCTCCATGCCGGAGAGAAACTTGCCGACTCAGACCTCATTGGTATTCCATACCGCATCATTGTGGGAAAGAAGACACTGGAAAGCGGACAGATTGAAATCGTGCACCGCAAGACAGGTGAAGTGAAGTTGCTGACACGCGAAGAGTTTATGAAGAAACCGTAAGTATGGCAAAGCGCATCGGCAAGCACTCCATATTTAGTAACGATATCGGCATTGATCTCGGAACGGCTAACACACTCGTCTATGTGCGCGGGAGAGGCATTGTGATGAACGAGCCATCGGTTGTTGCGGTGAATGATAAGACGGGACAGGTGGTTGCGGTTGGTATGGAAGCAAAGAAGATGCTTGGCAAAACCCCACCTCACATTCGTGCCGTACGCCCTCTCTCACACGGCGTTATTTCTGACTTTGAAGTAACGCAAGAGTTGCTTGCGTATTTGATTACCAAAGCAAACGGCGGACGTGCACGACTACTTGGACCACGTGTGGTGGTTGGCGTGCCGACCGGTGTCACTAACGTTGAGAGTCGCGCCGTGCGAGACGCTGCTATGACTGCAGGAGCACGCGAAGTCTACATTATTGAGGAACCAACAGCAGGAGCTATCGGTGCAAAGCTTCCGATTACCGAACCTCGCGGAACCATGGTGCTTGATATTGGGGGAGGTACCACTGATATTGCGGTACTCGCACTTGGTGGCACCGTTGCAAGTAAGAGCTCGCAAGTTGCGGGAGATCGCTTTAATGAAAACATTATTGACTACGTGCGTAGTGAATTTCAGCTGGCGATAGGGGAGCGCACGGCAGAAGATGTGAAGATTGATATTGGTGCGGTGATAGCACTTCCAGACGCTATGGAGAAAGCAATTCGTGGACGCGATTTGGCGACGGGGCTCCCACGAGAAATTATCCTGACCGATACGCACGTCCGCGAGGCGCTCACGCCGTCTCTTGATTCCCTTATGGAGGCGATGAAGGAAGTCATTGAGAAAACCCCACCAGAGCTCCTTTCTGACGTGCTTGAGCACGGAGTAACCGTGTTTGGTGGAGGCGCACAACTGCGCGGACTCCCTGAGCTTCTCTCCAAGATGCTTGGGGTGCCGGTGCATGTGGCGAGTGAGCCGTTGACGGCGGTGGTGCGCGGGACCGGCATTGTGGTTGAAGACCCGCGGGCGTGGAGTGAGATTTTCATGCATGAAGAGGCAATTCTTGCGAAACAGTAATAGGGCGTTACTTTCAGGAGGTCGCATTGCTGCGGCCGCTACCATCATAGGTCTGGTGGTGTTGTTCTTGCTCCGTTCTCTATTCCCGGACACGTTCTTTGCGCTCTCGCGTCCACTGTGGAGTTTGGGGGAGTCACTCACTGCGTCGGTCGGAACACTCACCGCTCCGTATGAAAGCGCGGACGAGTTACGAAAAGAGCGAGACGCACTTAAAGCCGAGCTTGAAGCGGAGCGTAATAAGAGTGTGGTGCTTAGCGAGCAAGTAGCTGATCTTTCAGGACTCGCTCACACGGGTGAGCGGATAGTGGCGGGTGTATTGGTGCGTCCTCCTGTGTCACCCTACGACACGCTCGTTGTTGCGACAGGTTCTAAGAGTAATGTACGAGTAGGTGCACGCGCGTACGGGCCCGGAGGAGTGCCTATCGGTGTGGTTGAGTTAGTAAGCCAAGAGAACGCACACATTGCGCTCTATTCAAGTGCAGGGACCGAGACGCAAGGGTGGATTGGTGAGACGCGCATTCCTGTCACCCTTATAGGACTTGGTGGGGGGATGTTTCGTATCAGTGTTTCCAAAGACGCACCCATTACGATTGGCGAGCAGGTACTTATTCCGGGACCCGGCGCGCTTCCGATTGGTACAGTAGCGCGGGTTGATGCCGATCCGTCTTCGCCAACAGCACTCGTCTATGTGCGACCACTCGCCAGTCCCTTCACCATTACGTGGGTTGCAATTGATCAAACCTCTCCATGATACGCATTGCCGTAATCGGCCTTTCCGTACTATCACTGTTTCTTTTCCCATGGCCGATGACGCTTACGCTTGGGTTTATTGCGTCCTTGTTTTTTCCACCTGTCGCATTAGTACTTGGTGTTGCTGCTGAATTTCTGTATGGAGCGCATGGTGTGCCGTATGCGGTGCTTTTCGGAGCGGTTGTCTCAGTTATTGCCTACGTTCTGCGTGGATTTGTGAAGGAGCGTATTATGGATGTATGAGATGGGGAACACGTAGAAAACGAGTGCTTGAAATTGCTCCGGACGAGATATTCCTTGATTCAACTAACATGCCTGACTTTGATCAAAACAGGCTTGAAGGAAATCTAGAGAAGCCTCTCCCTGAACGCGCGTACCTGGGGTTGCTGGGTGCGGTCGTGCTTATTTTTTTGGTACTTGTCGTACAGGCAGGAAACTTAAGTCTTGTGCAAGGAGGAACCTATGCTGCGCAGAGTGAGAGGAATCGCCTACGTCCTGAGGTGTTGTTTGCTCAACGGGGGGCGATAACGGACCGCAACGGAACGGCGCTCGTTACGAATGAGCCGGGAGAAGATGGGCATCCTATGCGCGTGTATCGCACACCAGGATTTTCAAGTGTGCTCGGGTATGTGTCATATCCGAAAAAGGATCGGTCCGGTTTCTATTACGACACTGACATTACCGGCCTCGCGGGAATGGAGAAAGCATTCAATGAGCGATTGGCGGGTGCTAACGGCACACTGCTTATTGAAGAGGATGCACTTGGAAAAGTTCAGTCGCAGGGGAGCGTACGGCAGCCCGTGAATGGAGAGAATGTGACGCTCTCCATAGATGCTCGCGCACAGGAAGCGTTCTATAACGCAGTGAAGGGTCTTGCAGATAAGATTCCGTACCAAGGCGGAGCTGCGGTGCTTATGGACGTTGAGACGGGAGAAATACATGCGCTGGTTTCGTATCCTGAATATGACTCAAACATTCTTTCTCGCGGTACCCCTGCTGACGTGATTAATGGATATAGCACCGACTACCGCCAGCCATACCTCAATCGCCCGGTCTCAGGGCTCTATACGCCCGGCTCTATCGTAAAGCCCATGATTGCAGCGGCAGCGTTTAGTGACGGGGTTATTAGTGCGGAGAAGTCCATTTATTCCAGTGGTCGGTTGGTAGTACCAAACCCCTATGACGCATCCAAACCAACTATCTTTAATGACTGGAAAGCGCACGGGGATACGGACATGAGGCGAGCAATTGCGGTGTCGTCTGACGTGTATTTCTATACGGTGGGGGGCGGGTTTGGCGATCAGAAGGGGTTGGGGATTGAGCGACTCGCGTTCTGGTACAGCGCCTTTGGTTTGACCGAACCAACGGGTATTGAAATAGAAGGAGAGGAGAGTGGGTTTGTACCTACACCTGCCTGGAAAGAAAAAACGTATGGTGAGCCATGGCGCATTGGTAACACGTACCACACCGCTATTGGACAGTACGCGGTACAGGTAACGCCGCTTGAAGCAGCACGCTCCATCGCGGCAATTGCGAACGGTGGGAAGCTTGTGCGCCCCACACTCATGGTTGGTGGTGTGCCGGAAGGCAAAACAATTGCGATAAGTAAGGAGGCACTGCGCATTGCGCGCGAGGGCATGAGACAGGGTGTTACCGAAGGAACGTCCATTGGGCTTAACGACCTATCTTCCTATGTAAAGATTGCAGGAAAGACCGGTACGGCACAGCTTGGCGCGAACAATGAGTGGTACAACACGTGGGCGGTAGGATTCTTTCCGTACGACAAACCGAAGTATGTGTATACCGTGGTGATGGAACGCGGGCCCGCAGGGACTGCGATTGGAGGTATTTATGTGGTGCATCAGGCGTTGTCTGAGCTGCGCAGGACGGCGCCAGAATACTTTGGCCTTGCGCCTCTTGAATAGTCCATATTGACGACTGCCCGCTACCACGTAGAATGGGGCGAACTAAGTAAGGTAAATTCTCATGATGACCGAGCAGGAAACAATGGTGAGCCAGGAGAAGTTCGACGAGATGGTTAAGGAGCTCGAGAACTTGAAGACGGTTCGTCGTACGGAGATTGCAAAGAATCTTGAGTACGCTCGTTCACTCGGAGATCTTTCGGAAAACGCAGAGTACCAGGAGGCACGTGAGCTTCAGGCAGCGACTGAGGAGCGTATTCGAAAGCTTGAGGAGTTGGTGAAGCGCGCAAAGATTGTGACTGACGGCAAGAAGAAAGACGTTGTTGGTTTCGGATCTAAAGTCGTGATCAAGCGCGAAGGCACAACCGAGCCACACGAGTATACGATTGTGGGAAGTGAAGAAGCAGACATGCGCGAGCGAAAGCTCTCACACGTTTCGCCCCTTGGTGCTGCACTTATGGGAAAGAAGAAAGCAGATGTGTTTACCTTTGAAACACCAAACGGCAAACAAACCTATACGATTGAAAAGGTTTCCTAAGTAAGGAAAAGAGATTGGGCCCTCGCGAGAAGCGAGGGCCCTTTCCTTTGGCTGGCCGAGAGTGGGTTAGTGCCCGCGCGCTGGCGGCTCGAACTTCGGGCCCTCGTCCCGGACCCTGGATTCCCCCAGGGAAGCCACAAGCAGGAACAGAAATCCAGCGATGCCGAGCGCAAAACCTAGCGCGAACGGAACTCGCAGTTCGGGCAAGGGCCACTCAAAGACGGCCATGAGCCCGAATACGACCGCAAAGCCAAGAAAGATCAACGACAACATACGCATCTGTGTGCTCCCTGATGTACGTGTCTGCCCATATGGGCTTGTGTGCACCATACTACCCATCCGTAAGTTCGCAAATGCGAATGTTCATACATATGCTAGTCTAGGACCATATGTCGAACCTCGACTCTATACGCGCTGAACGCCTGAAGAAACTAAACCTGCTTAAGGAGGCGGGTATTGACCCATACCCCGTACGAAGCCGTAGGACACATACGGCCGTTGATTTCGCACAGAACCACAAACTTCTGGAGGAGGGGAGTGAAGCGGTGACGGTTGCAGGACGTGTTACCTCAATTCGTGAGCACGGAGGATCACTCTTTGCAGATCTCTTTGACGGTACGGGAAAGACACAGGTGTATCTACAGAAGGATACACTCGGAGACGAAGCGTATGCGCTATTCACTGAAACGGTGGACCTTGGAGACATTGTTGAAGTCTCAGGACCTGCGATGACTACAAAGCGAGGTATGCCATCTGTTTCCGTTGGAGAATGGCGCATGCTCGCAAAGTCACTCCTTCCCATGCCCGACGAATGGTACGGACTTAAGGATGAAGATGAGAAATACCGAAAACGATATCTTGATATTCTTCTTGATCGTACTGTCGCTGAGCGCATCACACGCAGGTCAAAATTCTGGAACACGATTCGCACCTACCTACTTGCCCGCGGCTTTATTGAAGTGGAGACACCAGTGCTAGAAACAACAACGGGTGGGGCAGAGGCACGTCCATTTGTTACGCACCACAATGCGCTTGATATTGATGTATATCTGCGCATAAGTGCAGGAGAGCTTTGGCAGAAGCGACTCATGGTTGCCGGACTTCCAAAGGTATTTGAGATTGGTCGTATCTTCCGCAATGAGGGTATGTCGTTTGAACACTTGCAGGACTACACACAACTTGAGTACTACGAAGCGTTTAGTGATTACGAAGCGGGTATGGAAATGGTAACCGACCTGTATCGCACTATTGCTGACGAAGTGTATGGCTCACGCGTGTTTACCATCAAAGACTTCACCGTTGACCTCGGTGCTGAGTGGGTTCGTTATGACTATTGCGCACTCATAAAGGAACACTTTGGTATTGACCCTCTACAAACTAGTGCAGAGGAGATTATGAGTGTACTTGAGAACAAGAACATCTCATTTGATAAGAAAGGTTTCAATATTGAACGAGGCGTTGATCTCTTGTGGAAGCAAATTCGTAAGTCTATTGGGGGTCCTGGATTCCTTATTGGTGTGCCTGCGTATCTTGAGCCACTCGCCAAGCGCAGTCCTGAGGACGACCGTGTTGTGGAGCGATTCCAAGTACTCCTTGGAGGATCTGAAAACGGAAAGGGCTTTAGTGAGCTGAATGATCCAATTGATCAAGCAGGACGCTTTGGACACCAACAGTCTCTTCGCGATCAGGGTGACGACGAGGCGCAGATGAATGATGCAACGTATGTTGAAGCACTGGAGCATGGAATGCCTCCTGCTTTTGGATTCGGTGTGTCTGAGAGACTCTTTAGTTTCTTGGAAGGTGTGTCTGTACGCGAAGGTCAGATCTTCCCCTTGATGCGTCCAAAGGAATAGCAAAAGGCGCTCTGGGGAGCGCCTTTCACCAATCGTTACATTGTCGCGTACTGCGCCTCCAAAGCGGAGAGGACTTGATTCGCGGTGACGTCGTTTCCGGCGATCATCACGAACCCTCCACGCTTTGGTTTGACCGGCTCCTTCAACGAGGTGTTCGTTACGATTGCGAAGATTTCAGTCTTCGTAGTCTTCGGAACGTCGCCGATGTCGACGATTTTCGCGGTCGCCTCGCCACTGCTCTTAAGTCTCCTCAAGACTTCCATGGCTGGTCTATCCGTCTCGTACGCCACGAACATCCTACGTTCTGGGACGTTGCCCATTACTATTCTCCCTGATTTGATTGGTGTTTTTGGTGCCCGCTTGGGCGAAAGGACTCATAAAACGAGAATCGGACCCTCTCTCGGGGGTCCGATTCAAATCTCCTGCACTACCGTCTAATTTCTAGTTGGAAATTTGAATCGAAACCCGAGCCATCGTAATGAGGCCGAGGTGACAAAAGACGGTAGTGATGAATTGAGAGATTGCTCGTTCCATGTCCCTGCACAATACCTTTTTTAGCGACTTTCGTCAAAGTGATGGGGATAACATCGTTATGATGGTGGGATGAAGTGTCATATACTTACTTATTAGTGGGAGAAAGTGGGAGAGACAGAAATCTCCATCACTTCCGCAATACCAATCCATGTTCATCGGAGAATACCGTCACACTTTTGATACCAAGAATCGCATTTCGCTACCGGCGAAGTTTCGTCGTGAGCTCGGTGCGACGGTGGTGGTAACGCGCGGACTTGATAAGTGTCTTTTTGTATATCCAAAGAGTGCGTGGAAGAAAGAAGCAGAAAAGATTTCAAAATACTCAACCGGAAGTGCAGCAGGACGCGGACTCTCACGTCTCATGCTTGCAGGAGCTGTTGAGGCTGATGTTGATAGCGCTGGTCGCATCTTGGTCCCTGACTACTTGCGCAGTTTCGCCACCCTTACGGACAAAGGCGTCATAGCTGGTGTGTCTGATCGTGTGGAGATCTGGGACGAGAAGTCCTGGGAGCGATACACCGAGACTATTGAGCGTGATGCGGACGCATTCGCCGAAACACTCGGTAGTGGAGGAGCTCTATAAAATACTATGGAAACCAAACACGAATCAGTCCTATTCAATGAGTCCATAGAAGCGCTTGAGATCAAGTCTGATGACGTTGTCGTTGATGCAACGCTTGGTGGGGCAGGGCACTTTGGCGCGATACTGAAACTCCTTGGAAGCGAGGGGACATTGGTTGGTATTGATGCGGATCAAGACGCTGTTGAGCGTGCGCAGGCTGTGGTAACTGCTGACACTAGGAGCGAGAAACCAACCGTGCACGTGGTTGAAGGGAATTTCCGTAACCTAGAAGGCATTCTGGAAGACAAGGACCTTAAACACGCCGACAAGGTGCTCTTTGACCTTGGCTGGAGTAGCTTCCAGCTAACCCGTGGTCGCGGGTTCTCCTTTCGTACTGACGAGCCCCTTCTCATGACCTACGGCAACCCCAAGGAGTCTCAGACGGCAGCAGACATCGTGAACTCATCATCCGAAGAAGCACTTTCAGAAATAATCTTCACGTTTGGTGAAGAGCGCTTTGCTCGCGGTATCGCGAAAGCCATTGTGCGTGAGCGCAAAAAGGAAAAAATTCTCACGACTGCTCAATTGGCTGCTGCTGTTGAAGCAGGCACTCCGTCTTGGTACCACCACCGCCGTCTACATCCCGCAACCAAAACATTCCAGGCTCTCCGTATTGCGGTGAATGATGAACTTGGTGCACTCCGCGACGGACTTGCTGCTGCGCTTAAAGTGGTGCCGGCTGGAGGACGTATCGCGGTCATCACTTTCCATAGCATTGAGGATCGGATTGTGAAGAGTGTGTTCCGAGACGCAGCGTATGACGGGAAGGGAAGTCTTGGAAACCGCAAACCCATAGTGCCAAGTGATGCCGAGCTTGAGGTAAATCCACGAGCGCGCAGCGCAAAGCTACGAGTGTTTGTGCGCGGTGAAGGCGAGCAAACAAAGCGTTCTATTTTTCATAACAACATAGCCTATGTCTGATCGATTGATTCCACTCCTTGGCGCCTCGGCTCTGTTGCTTGCAACGGTGTATCTTGGGCTTGTAGTAACTACTATTTCTTTTGCAACCTGGCAGACCCAAGGCGTTGCGCAAATTCGTGAGACAGAGGGAGCCATTGCTGACCTTGAAGCTAAATACTACGAGTCAATCGCGCGCATCAATAGTACAGATCCTGGAGCCTACGGACTTGGAGCACCGGTAGCTGTGCGCTACGTGGCTGAAGTAACTGGATCCACGGTTACGTTCGCAGGCCGCTAGTATATGCGTCGGGCGTTTCGTTTAAAACTAAGAATTCTCTCCGGCATTATACTTGTCTTCACGCTTCTTCTTGTTACTCGCTTGTATTTTGTACAAGTCGTTAATGGTGGAGAGTATGCGCTACGTGCAGAGCGCCAATACGTGCGTTCTAGCGAACAACTCTACGACCGAGGTAGTATCTACTTCACTCGCAAAGACGGCTCACACCTCTCTGCGGCAACACTTGCAACAGGTTTTGTACTTGCGATTGATCCAAAGCGTATTAAGGATCCTGAAGCGCTCTACGAGACACTCAATGCACTTGTACCGCTTGATAAAACAGTATTCCTTGAATCAGCAGGGAAAGCAGATGATCCGTATGAAGTCATTGCGCGACGAGTTGATGAGAGTATTGGACGCGCCATTTCTGATAAGGATATTCCTGGAGTCATTGTGGAGCGTGAGCGATGGCGCACGTATCCAGCAGGCGCGAAAGCTGCTCAAACCATAGGATTTGTTGCGTACGACAACGATAACGAGCTAGCGGGACGGTTTGGCCTAGAACGCTACTACAATGATGTTCTCACCCACAAAGCAGATGGACTCTTTGGGAACTTTTTTGCTGAGCTTTTTGCGAATCTTGATAGTGTGATAGTTGATGCGCGTAGTGCTCGTCAAGGTGACATCATTACCTCTATAGAGCCTGTCGTGCAGGAGAAGCTGGATCAGGTACTTATGGAGACGAATGCTCGCTACGGAAGCCGTGAGACGGTTGCGATCATTATGGATCCGAAGACGGGAGAAATTATCGCACTTGATTCAGTGCCTTCGTTTGACCCAAATGACTTTAGTGAAGCAGACCCTTCGGTCTTTGGAAATCCAGTTGTAGAGCACGTGTATGAGTTTGGCTCCATTATGAAAATGCTTACGGTAGCTGCTGGGCTTGATGCAGGTGTTATAACACCAACCTCAACCTATAACGACGTCGGGTGTATTACCGTGAACACGCGTAAGATTTGTAACTACGACCTGAAGGCTCGCGGAGTCGTTCCGGTACAAGAAATCCTCTCACAATCCCTTAACCTTGGAGTGTCTCATATCACGGGGCTTCTGGGTCACGAGCGATTCCGTACGTACTTTAAAAAGCTCGGTATGGGAACGGAGACGGGTATAGACCTTCCGGAAGAAACACACGGCATTATCACTAATATTGAGAATAGTCCTCGTGACGTTGAGTACTTCAATGCGTCTTTCGGTCAAGGTATTGCGCTTACGCCCGTAGAGATGGTTCGGGCACTTTCCGTGCTTGCGAATGATGGAAAAATGGTAACGCCACACTTCGTGCGTTCCATCCGACTTGAGTCAGGAATTACGAAGAACTTAACCTGGGGCGAACCAGAGCGTGTGTTTTCAGAAAAGGCCTCAGACGAGACCACACAGATACTGGTGAATGTGGTTGATAACGCACTTGCCGGCGGAAAGATGAAAATCCCTGAGATGAGTGTCGCCGCAAAGACCGGAACGGCCCAAATCCCGGACCCAACCGGTGGCTACTATGACGACCGGTACTTCCACTCCTTCTTTGGGTACTTCCCAGCCTATGATCCTAAGTTTGTGATCCTCCTCTATACGCGGGAGCCAAAAGGCGTAAAGTATGCATCAGAGACCCTGACGGAGCCCTTCATGGAATTGACTCACTTTTTAATCAATTATTACGACATACCGCCAGACCGCGCTTCCTATGAAAACACTCGCTAAAGCCATCGTCGCACAAACACTTGCCGTCCTTGCACGGGGTGTTTTGCGCAAATATAGCCCTGCGGTGGTGATGGTGACGGGGAGTGTGGGGAAGACGTCTACCAAGGACGCGGTTGCCATTGCGCTCTCTGAGCACTTTTTGGTCCGGGCAAGTGAGAAGAGCTACAACAGCGAGTTCGGTGTTCCGCTCACCATCATTGGAGCGAAGAATCCTTGGAACAATCCTATTCGTTGGATCAAAGTATTTCAGGAAGCTCTCGCGCTCATTATGTTGCCGAACCACTATCCCAAACTTCTGGTGCTTGAGGTTGGGGCAGACACGCCCGGCGACCTTGCCCGCATTTTGCGTATCGCGACACCTGACGTGGTGGTAGTGACGAACTTGCCTGAGGTGCCGGTCCACGTTGAGGCGTACGCAACTCCTGAAGCAGTACGCGAAGAAGAGTTTGCTCCTGCCTATGCGCTTGCTCCGGGCGCCCCTCTTATCGTAAGTGCGGACGACCCGTATGCGCTTGCTATGTCAGAACCACTGCCGGTGCATATCATAACGTACGGCACACACAAGGATGCAGATATTCGTATTGAAAAGCCTGAACTAGCCTTTAAGAAAGGAAAGCCTATTGGTATGGAGGCCAAGGTTCACGTTGATGGGGAAGCACACATTCTTACCGCTCCCCACGCACTTGGCCGTCAGCAACTCTACGCCCCCGCAGCCGCTCTTGCGGTAGCGCGAGCGCTTCATTTGACGACGAAGGAGGCACTGCGTGGCCTTAAGAATTATCAGCCACCACCAGGTCGTGCACGTATCCTTTCCGGGAAGAACGGTTCAGTGCTCATTGATGACTCCTATAACGCGTCTCCAACGGCTGTTGCAGAAGCCCTTGGTGCGCTTGCACTCATCCCCGGCAAACGTCGTATTGCAGTTCTTGGCGACATGCTGGAGCTTGGTCGGTATTCAACCGAAGAACACCGACGCATTGGAGACCTCGCCTGTGTCTCGGCAGATGTGGTCGTAGGTATTGGAAAGCGTGCAAAAGTCATCGCTGAAGCTGCACTTTTGGCTGGCTGTTCTCCTGGTAATGCACTTATGTTTGCAACCTCTAAAGAAGCTGCACCAGTGTTGGCCGAGATGGTACAGGAAGGGGATGTGGTGCTGGTTAAAGGATCACAGTCTATCCGTACGGAGAGGGTGGTGGAGGCGCTTCTTGAAGACCCTGCTGACGTTGTGCATTTGGTTCGGCAAGATAGGGAGTGGAAGTCCCGCTAGCTTCATTTTTTCACAGGATTCTGGTATAACTGTCCTGACGGCCTCATCGTCTAACGGTTAGGACAGATCCCTCTCACGGATCAAATCGGGGTTCGATTCCCCGTGAGGTCACCAATTGGTTTTCTTAAGTTTTTCATCTTTATAGTCGAGTCATAACCCCCCGAATTGATGGGTGTCTCTGCTATTATTTTGATATGGAAAATTTAGAACAAGAGCTTATCGCAATAAAGGAAAGAAACCTCCGGGTTGAGGC
Organism: uncultured Candidatus Saccharibacteria bacterium; assembly: GCA_964426785.1. Taxonomy (GTDB): domain Bacteria; phylum Patescibacteriota; class Minisyncoccia; order Phycocordibacterales; family Phycocordibacteraceae; genus C7867-001. The sequence continues at coordinate 27,931 of CAYRRU010000001.1, forward strand.
GGACAAAGCGTGGGAGACTAGTTTTTTCCGTAAGATACTTATCTCTGTAATAACTTACATAGTAGCCTCTGTTGCGCTCTATACTATCGGCGTACCTGACTTCCACCTTGGGGCCATTGTCCCAACTATTGGGTTCCTTCTCTCCACACTCACAATTCCTTCTATCAAAAAATGGTGGATACGTAGGAACTTTAAATAACGTGCGCCCGACCAATTAAGGCCGGGCGCTTTCTCGTTAGAGACTAAGAATCAAAATCGAAATACTTCTGTTCTGCGAGAATGAACGAGCGGAGCTGGTCGGCCTTGATGATGTCTCCCGCCTTGGGAGCTGAACCATTCTTCATCGTCCAATTAAGGACGACCCACTTGTCCACCAAGAGTGGGTACGCAACTGTCTGTCCTTCGAGCACTTCAAGGACGTCCAGGGGAATCCCGTAATTCGGATGATTTGGACTGAGGACCGGGTCGCTTGTGAAGCGAGTATACGGGATGCCCAGGCGCCAGAGGGTGTTGCCCCACCAGTAGTGCCGAATATGACCGACAAACTCCGAGCCCTCGATGTAGTTCTCCTTGCGGTAATCTCTCTCGGCCATATCTCGAATCTCAGAGACGGGGAACCGCCAGTCGGACTCGATTATCGTTCGGGCGACTTTCGCGAGGTTGTTCTTAAACCGAGGCCGGGTCAGGAAAGGAATCACTTCCTTGTTTCCACCTTGTTGGCCGATTTCACGCACAAGCAGTTCAAGCACTTTCATGCCCATACCCATGCCGCGAACCATTTCGTCTGCATTAGACTTAGTCATGACAAAGAACTCCCATATCCATCCTGCCTCCACAATGGAGAGCGCTCGGATACCTGGACTCTAGGACCTTTATAGCCTCATGTCAAAAAAACGATGGTTAGTTCCATCTAAGGCACCCTAGCTATTTTATAAGCTGCTGAACCAAAGGTTTTGAGTTCAATATCGCTAGGGTCACACATTCCGTGTGCAATTTAAATAAATAGAAAAGCAACAGCCGTCCACGTGAGAGCGAACGGTGTCGCTCTCGTGTGGACGGCTAGTTGGAGACAAATACTTCTCCGCTGAAGGTGCAGACGGTTCCGTCGGGCCCAGGAACGCAGTTGATTTGAATCAGTCTGCAGTCTTCGGAAAAGGCGTGCGAAGCGTTCGGGTCGGCGATCTGCATGAGGCAGGTGGCTCCGCAGAGCGCTGCCTTTGATACCGTTGGCCGGTATCCCTTATAGATCTTCCCAGCTTTGCGAACAGCCGGCCGGATACTCTTTGATCTCTGATCCATTGTGGCCACTCCTTTCCTTTGCCACCCTGGCCCAAGCATAGCCCTAGTCGTAGGTGCGTGTCCAGGTACCAAACCCGAAGGGAAGTTGTAGATAGGAACCAATGCGTGTGCGATGAATGGAGTGCGCGCACCCGAGTGAACCAAGATGCCCACCAATACGTCCTGCAAGGGAACGCATGTATGCACCACTCCCACACACCACACGTATTTTGAGTATGGTAAACGTGCGATTCTCGCTTTCCTTAAAGAGTTCAGCCCACTTCGGACGTATTGTGCCAATACGAAAATCAGCACCAAGCGCTTTTGAAGGCTCATCACTTGTTGGCGTGAGTGCGAGCATGTCGGCAACACGTCCTGCAAGTTGAGTGGAGGATAGTGTTTCAACTGAACGAAGACTAATGCGATAGAACGTTTCAGGATGCTCAGGAATAGTTATGGTGTGGAGCGTGTTTTCAAGTGCATACATAAAGAGAGGTTTTCCGTTCACCGTCTTTGATGAGAATATCGGGTATGTCCGCAGATGCGTGCCCAGCTCATTTCTTAACGCACTTTGTATCCGCCCGATATCTGCATGAGAAGGGGAAAGGGACGGCATACCAAGAACGTCCCCGGTGTCGGTTCCAATATCAAGCAGAACCTCAACCTCATACTCTTTATCAAGTCCCGTGTATAGCTTCTGCTTCTTGCACTCGTCACCAAGAAGGACAAGAAGCTTCCCGTGCGCCATGGGATCAAGACGCCCAGCATACGCAACGGGGAGGTCACTTTGAATACCACTTTCTTCCTTCCACAGCGCTACCGCTTCAAGAGGCGTCTGTCCGACGTTCTTTTCAATGACGGTATAGCGATTACTCATTGAATGAATGCTATTCCTTTGTGTGTGTTACGCAAGAAGCCCGTCCACTACCGCCTT
>CAYRRU010000001.1:30242-35390 GCA_964426785.1 uncultured Candidatus Saccharibacteria bacterium
TCCCGAGCGCGCATAGCGTCAGGAATGCCTGCTTTGAGGGATTCGTGGATAGTCATATACCCTCAAGCCTAGCATGTACAGGGTATACTGCGTAGAACATGGAGATACACCCTTGGCACACCTTTGACCTCTCAGAGGTCGCGAAGCGATTGGGAAGTGATATGGCCCGAGGACTTACAGGGACGGAAGCGGAAGACCGACTACGTGAGGGCGCAAACCAACTCCCACGCCCCAAACGCGAATCGTTCCTTATGCGCTTGCTCCTACAGTTTGCGAGTCCAATCGCCATCGTGCTGTTGTTTGCGGCAGGCGCAACACTCTTTCTCTTTCACTACACCGACGCGCTCGTTATTTTCATAGCACTCATGGTGAACGTGGTGATGGGGTTGGTGCAGGAGGGGAGAGCGGGAAAAGCATTTGAAGCACTACAAAAAAGCGAAGCAAAGTTTGCGATGGTGTTTCGTGATGGCGCGCCCAAGAAAGTTGCGGCAGAGAATCTCGTACCAGGAGATCTCGTATCACTTACCGCAGGCGTTGCGGTGCCTGCAGACATTCGGTTGGTAGAGTCATACAGTTTGTCCGTAAACGAAGCGGCGCTCTCAGGTGAGTGGGTTGCGGTTGATAAGAACACTGCGGTGGTGCCTGAAGCGTCTCCCTTAACTGATCGCACCAATATGGTGTACTCGGGAACTCTTGTTGTCTCAGGAACAGGCAAAGGTATGGTGGTTGCAACGGGGGCTGGTACGGAACTTGGCGCAATCGCAAGTGAGCTCGGCAAGCACAAGCGCACGGAGACTCCACTCATGAAAGATATCCGTGACGTAGCGCGCTTGTTGGTGCTTGCGGCGGTTGCGATACTGCTCGTCGTTCTCTATCTCGGATACCTGCGCGAGCAACCATTTGGCGAGATGCTCTTTATCGCGATTGCTCTTGCCGTGTCGTCAGTGCCTGAAGGCCTTCCGGCTGCAGTCACCGTGGTACTTGCTCTTGGTATGGAGCGTATTCTTAAGGCCGGCGGATTGGTGCGTAACCTGTTGGCGGCTGAAACACTCGGCACCACGAGTATCATTCTGACTGACAAAACGGGCACCCTTACCAAAGGAAGTATTAAGGCAGTCGGATTTGCAACACTCTCGGGCACCACGGAAGATGTGGATGGAAAGCTTGCACACGCCATGTTGCGTGCTGCAGTACTCGCGTCTGACGGATACATTGAGGAGGTAAATAACCCGTCTCCAGGGGTTGAAGCGATTGTGGCGCACGGGCGCCCCGTGGAGCAGGCCATACTCTTGGCTGCACTTCGCTCTGGAATTGAGGAGCGTCACCTGCGCGATGTACATCCGCGCATAGACACCATTCCGTTTGCGTCAGAGCGACGGTTTGGCGCCATGCTCGTTAAAGAGGATGCGGGTAACGTTGCATACTTGGTTGGCGCCCCTGAGGTCCTGTTTGAACACGCCTCACACGCCCACGGCGTTTCTGGAACAGCACATATTAGTAAGGAGGACCGAGCGTTCTTTACGGACGCTTTGTCTCGTTCAACACGCGAAGGAAGGCGTGTTCTTGCGGTAGCACGTCGGTCCTATTCAAAAGATGCGTTCCCTAAAGAAGAGGATGCACGCACTACATTCCTTCACGGCATTGAGCTTCTCGGATTTATTATTTTCTCAGACGAGATTCGTGCTGAAGCCAAAGATGCCGTTACCGAGATGCAGGCAGCCGGAGCTCGGGTCCTTATGCTTACGGGCGACAATCCTGAGACTGCACTCTTTGTAGCGAGAGAAGTGGGTATTGCGCAAGACATAGACACTCGTGCCTATACTGGTCTTGAACTTGGTGCACTTTCGGACGAGGAGGTGCTAGACATTTTGCGTACGAACCACGTGTTTGCTCGTGTGGCTCCCTCAGACAAATTACGCATCGCACGGCTCCTCACGGGAGCAGGGGAGGTGGTAGCAATGACGGGGGACGGTGTGAACGACGCTCCTGCGCTTGAGGCTGCAAGTATTGGTGTGGCGCTTGGGTCAGGCACGGACGTCGCCAAAGAAGCGGCTGATCTCGTACTCCTTGGCGACAGTTTCTCCGTGATTACGGTTGCGATACGAGAGGGAAGGCGACTGCGCGACAACTTTAAGAAAATATTTGCGTACATGCTCTCCACCAACTTTAGTGAGGTGGTGTTGATTACGTTTGCACTTTTGCTTGGCATGCCACTACCACTCCTGCCCACGCAAATCCTCTGGTCTAACTTGGTAGAGGGAGGACTCATGAACTTTGCGTTTGCGTTTGAACCACTTTATCCAAGTGTGATGAAGCGCGACCCACGCGACACGGACATCCGCACCGTCCTATCAAAGAAGGTGTTGTGGCTTATTGGTATGGTGGGTGTGATTACGGCCGGGTTCCTCTCCATGATTTTCCTCTACCTCACCGACCTCGGACTCCCCGCAAAAGAAGTGCAGACACTCATGTTCATTGGTATCTCTATTAGCACCATGTTCACCGCCTTCTCCATGAAGAGCTTTGGTACGCCTATATGGAAGCTCTCATTCTTCTCTAACAAGTTCCTCTTGGTCTCCATGCTCTCCAGCATGTTCATGCTCGCGGTTGCGCTCTATGTGCCGTTCGTGCAGAAGATTGTAGGGACGGTAACACCAACAGGAGGGCAAATACTCTTCTTTATCGGTGTGGGACTCGTTAACCTGGCTACCGTAGAGCTCGCAAAGTGGCTCATCTTTATTGGTCCGGAGTCACGCCGAGTGCGCGCAAATCTCTCTCCCGTATACTAGGACTATGGAAATCATCGTTGCACTCGTCATCTTCTTTATCCTTCAGGCAGGAGTCCTCTGGTACTTCTTTGGACGTACTACTCCCAAAGAGGAGAGTGGTACGGGGCTTCTTTTGATGCAACGCCTGGAGACGCTTGAGCGGTCGCTTGATAACCGCATGGCCGAGAGTTCGCGCCAAGTGCATGACACCATGCGCTCGCAACTGGGAGAGTCGTCTCGGCTCATCAAAGAGATCACCGAGGAAATTACATCGGTCAAAGAGATTGGACGGCAGACAGGCGAGTTTGCTAAAGAGCTTCAGTCACTCTCTGACGTGCTTAAGAATCCAAAACAGCGTGGTGTGGTGGGTGAGTACTACTTGGAGACCGTGTTGCGTAACGTACTCCCACCCGGCATGTACCAAATGCAGTACCCATTTAAGAATGGAGAGATAGTGGACGCTGCTGTATTTATTAATGAAAAGATTCTCCCCATTGACTCCAAGTTCTCACTTGAAAACTACAACCGCTTTATTCAAACACGTGACCCTGCAGAGCGCAGTGCAATAGAAAAGTTGTTTGTGAACGACTTGAAGTTACGCATACAGGAGACTGCAAAGTATATTCGTCCCGAAGAGAACACCATGGACTTTGCGTTCATGTTCATTCCCTCAGAAGCGATCTACTACGACCTTCTGGTGAACACGGTTGGCGCCGGAGAAGAGGAGAACCTTATCCAGAGAGCGGCAAGCAAGCATAAGGTCATTATCGTCTCACCAACATCGTTCCTGGCGTACCTGCAGACCGTGATGCAGGGACTGAAGGCTCTTGAGATAGAACAGAAGGCGGTAGAGATCCAAAAGCGGGTTGGAGAGCTTGGCAAGCATGTGGGCGCGTATGAGACCTTTTACCAGAAGCTTGGGAACTCTCTTGCCACCTCCATTTCCCACTACAACGCAGGCTATAAGGAGCTCGCTAAGATAGATAAAGACGTATACCGCATAAGTGAGCAAAAGGCTGGTATTGAGGCCACCCTGCTTGATAAGCCCAGTTTAGGGGAGGAATAGGCCCTCTTTACACCTTTTAGTCCGTGCGGTAGAGTAGGCCTATGAAATACGCCGTTATAAAGACGGGTGGTAAGCAATACGTTGTCGCTTCTGGCGACCTTGTTACCATCGAGAAGCTAGGACGTGGAGCCGCAACACAGGACCTCAAACGAGGTGACCCGGTTGTATTCTCTGATGTTCTCCTTACCGACGACGGCAAGGTAACAACGATTGGTACCCCAACGATTGATGGAGCAACCGTAACAGCGAGTGTCTTCTCCGTTGGACGCACTCCAAAGATTGAGGTGGTGAAATACAAGGCAAAGAGCCGATACCTCAAGCGTCGTGGGCACCGCCAGCCATACGTTAAGGTAAAGATTGATAAGATCGGATAAGAAAACAAACAAGACCCACAGAAATGTGGGTCTTGTTTGTTTGTGTATTGGGTGCTAATAATGACTCGTTCGAAACACAAGAGGAGGGCAGGACATGAAGTCTGAGCCGAATCAGCCTACCAGTATGTTTCTCGGTGTGCAGGTGCACAACCGATCGACGCCGGAGACGGGCAAGTATCTGACTGGCACGATCCAGCACAGCGGAGATCTTCCCCAGGTCGGCGGCCACCTGAAGCTCCCGAACATCGAGAAGCCTTTGCCGGTCATCGGCATGGTAGGAGGATCGCCCAAGGTGCTCGCTCCTCGGGGCGTCTCCAGGAAGTTGCGCCGCATGAATCGCGGCCGATCTTGGGAAGTCGCGCATTTGGGTGCATAAGCATCCGAACTGAACACGCCGCAAGTGCGGCACAAGAGAGCGCCCCGGGACCGAATGGTTCCGGGGTGTTTTTGTTGCAATACGGAGAGACTCGGTCTACGCTACAGCAAGCAATCAATTGGGAGACTGTAATGAAACAGCAATCGGTGACCTTGCGGATATGGTCCGGTGTGGGCCGAAAGGCACGCGGCATTCAGGGCTCCCAAGTGATTACGGGAGACCTTCCAAAAGAAGGGGACATGTTCCTTATCGCTGGACTCCGGGAACCGCACCGTATCTATGCGGTGCTCCAAAACCCGCCGGCGCTCCACTTCGTCATCAACGAAAAGGTGGTGAACCACCTTGAAACGAAACATGGGTTGAAACCCATACCAAACTGCACGCATTGTGCGCGAGGGCCGTCTCCGTGACGGCCTTTACCATACGGTATACTTTTCCCATGAGCGAAGGATTCAAGCCCAAGAAGGTTGAGACAGAGGTTGTCGAGGAAACTCTAGAGGAGCATGATATGACTCCAGAAGAGTCTATAGATGTTGTTGAAGAGGAGGTGGTTGGTGCTGAGGC
>CAYRRU010000001.1:35490-36652 GCA_964426785.1 uncultured Candidatus Saccharibacteria bacterium
CGAGCAGAGACTGACCGTACGGCAAAAGTGGAATCATCGGGTGATCAACCAATTGTTGCCGCAACTGTTGAAGGAAAGGAGAGTAGGGAAGGTGTACGAAACGAAATGCTTGAGGTGGCTGATGCATTTAATACGTTCGCCTTGGAGCTTCAGAGAAGAGGTTCAAAGGGTATGGACCCGTTTCTTCAAAGGAGTGATATGCGTAAGTTAGCTATATCAGCTGAAATGCTTAAAACGCTTTCAACAAAAGAGGAGATACGTATGGAGGACGCCATAAAAGCGATCGTGCCTGCATACGAAGCATTTCATAATATCCGCCCGAGTGGTAACGGATACCAGGAAGACCCAAAGAGTCTATTTCTGATGAATAAGCAGATGGACAATGTGATGCGATACACCGAGCGCATGAGACGAGGTATGGGAGAACACCAGGGACTAAACCGAGGAATGGCCTTCATTCAAGGTGAGGCCAATCGCTTCGGTACGTACGCCAGACAAAAGGGTAGAGCACTGGAAGACTACCAGAACGCTTAAGTCTCCTTCCTGTTCTGAAACGCAGCCGACAGTGTCTCCTTGTCTGCGTACTCAAGTTCAGAACCTGTTGCAAGTCCGCGACCCAGGGTTGAAAAGCGTAGGTGATCACGTAGAGGCTTCAAAAGCTCACGCACACGGTCGGCCGTGTGTTCTCCTTCGTTTGTCGCAGAGAGTGCAAGGATAATCTCCGCTAGACCGTTCTTTGCTCTACGCTCTACCGCTTTAACGAGTGCATCTTCTCGTATTGCTCCTTTGCCGGAAAGGGTAATCACACCACCAAGTACGAAGTATCGGCCCTTGTATGTACCCGAGCGCTCTACCGCAAGCAAGTCCTGGTCCTTCTCCACAAGCATAAGGAGTGTGTTGTCTCTGCGGGCGTCAGCACAATAGTTACATATGAGGCCCGACCCACTCCAAAACCGCAAACACTCAGGACACTGGTGCACGTCTTTAGCAAGCTCCTGTATGAGGTGTGAGAGTTTTGCACGATCTCCTGCAGTCACTGTGAGAAGGTGATAGACAAACCGGCGGGCCTGACGCGGACCAATGCCCGGGAAGCGAGCAAAGAGTGAAGCCAGTTCTTCAACGCGATCTCCCATACTTAAAATTCAGCACCAAGCTCCCCATA
>CAYRRU010000002.1:0-28172 GCA_964426785.1 uncultured Candidatus Saccharibacteria bacterium
CAGCAGCACCAAGTGACGTGGAAGCGGTGTTGACGTCAGAGAGGGTTGCGAGTGAACCTGAAGTCAGACTTGCTGCGGTGAGGGTGCGAGTGGCATACGTCCAAACATCAGATGCGGTGAGAGAACCTCCTCCGGAGATACTAGAGATAGCTGCATCAATATTAAGTACTAAATGTTTGCCGATTGTTCCTGCAGTTGTAAGGGTTGAAGAAGCTACATTCCATACACTTGCCGGTATAGATGCGATTGATGCACCAAGAGACGTAGACGCAGTTAACACTTGTGCGTTGGTGTTGGCGTTAACAACAGCGGCCAGAGAGGTTGTGGCGGAGAGGATCTGGGCGTCGGTGTTGGCGTTAACCGCCGTAGTGCCTGCGCTAATGGCCGCGCTCAATGACGTGGATGCAGTCTGTACATCCGTGAGGGTGGCAAGACTTCCAGATGTGAGACCAGCGCCGGTGAGGGTGCGGGTGGTGCTGGTCCAAACATCAGCCGCAAGTGTGCCAAAGCCAGTCAAAGTGCGGGAGCCTGAGGCCCAGATATCAGCAACGAGTGTTCCAAACGAAGAAAGCGTACGTGCTGAATATGCCCACACTGTTCCTGGAAGTGTGGCGGAAAGTGACGAAGAGGCTGTCAGAATAGCTGCATCTGTGTTTGGATTTACCACCGCTCCTACTGCGGTTGCAATCGCCGCAGTATCTACCGATGTAGTACCAATAACGAATGTTCTGTCTGCCTTAATCAGATCTCCTCCAGGAATTGAACCGCACGTCATCTGTGTCGGCCATGTACCTGGGGTCGTGGACGAGAAGTCGTAGTAGTGCCAACCACTTGCTACGTCAGTCATTACTGCTTCGTTCACAATCAGCGTCCCATATGGGGCCCAAATGGAAACGGTACAGTCAGCAGTAGACGGAGTTAGGTCATCGTCATAGACAAAATCACCAATGACAATGTTTTGTCCTGGCGCATATACGGTGAATGCCCACGCAGAATACGCCCCAACCGTCACTGAAAGGACGCCGAGGATTATTCCGGTAATAAACCGGTGAGATAATTTATTTCTTCTTCGCTGCTGTGTCATCGCTACTAAATGCCTTTCGGAGTGTCTTGATTGCGTTCACGAGGCCTTCTGCCAATTCAGGAATCTTGCGAGACCCGAACAACACCACGAGCACGATAGCGATGATGATCAATTCTTTTGTTCCAATCCCAAACATAGGTATTTTTTCTTAATTGTGTAATAACCCCAGCGTTGGGTTTAGCAACGCTGTATCAGCCCTCTTTCCTACCCTCGCAAGCAAGAGAGAGAGCTCATACAGTGCAACTAACGGAACCGCCATCACCAGAAGCGATAAGCCGTCCGTAGGCGGCAGAAACGCAACCAGAATCACTATGAACGCGATGACGAACCGGCGTTTTGAAGCGATCGCTGATCGCGTCGAAACGCCGAACCGTATCAAGGCCGAGATAAGCAGCGGAAACTGGAACAACACACCAAGGAGCGCTGAGGTAAGAAGCATCTGAGATAAGAAGAGGCTTATATCCCACATATTGAGGAGACCAATGCCGTTGTTTACTGCAGCGACTGCCCACGTTGCGTAGTACATAACGGCGAGTCCGTAGGCAAACCCGGTGACAAACAAGATAAGACTCATCGCAACATAACTCGTAATGATGGATCGCTCGGACTTTGATAGCGCTGGGCGCACAAAGTCAAAGATCTCTACCAACACAAGAGGAAACACCGCGGCAACACCAATAAACAGTCCCATATCCATTGACATAGATATGAGTTGAAAGGGCGATGTAATGACATATTGCACGTTCTCAAGTGCGAGCATGCTAACAAGAGAAGCAATAAGCGAAGACGAGGAGAAGAAACCTACCCCGAATGCTGCTGCAAAAACTGCCGCACACAAAAGAAGTCTGCGACGAATATCCGTAAGGAAATCACCAAACTCTTTTGCGTGTGCCATGAATTTTTGTTCAATGTTTTCCATATCTAATCGTTGATGATGAAGATGTCTCCGCCTCCTCCAGTCACCAACGGAGTCTCAAGGAGCAGATATCCAGCACTACCCTCTTCAATGACGATATCGTCAGGAGCATTCAGTGTTCCTACAGGAGTTTCAATAATGAAATCCTGTCCCTCTGCTTCGTTGAAATCGATATCGGTAAGTGCCATAGATTATTCGGTAGTCGTCGTTGAGATATCAATCGCAGGAACCTGCTCTGGAACAACGTCTATCACCGGAGCAACCACCTCTGGTTCTATGTATTCAGTTGGCAGCACGTCATCTATTGAACCGATATCAATAGGTGCTTCATCAACAGGTATTTCTCCTCCAACAAGTGCGTCCTCCTCAACCAATTCCTGTATTGGTTCTTCAGGAATTGGCTCTGGGGTTGGTGCTTCTGGTGTTTCTACTACGGCGTCAGGAGCGGCTACTGCGTTCTCTGGAGCAAGTGTTCCCGTCTCGCGAGCCAGCCGGCGAGCTTCCTCCTCTCTAAAGAGTTGTGCCGCGTCGTGAGTTGATGATGGATCAATCTCAACAAGAGCTTTTCCAAGGGCTTCTGGTGTCTCGTGCTGATACACAACCGGGCCATATTTAATAAACTGAGCCTGAAACATGGCGTCTGGTGTTCCTTGATTATCCTGAGGAGCGCAGAGCATGAGATCAACATCGGCATACTCACCACTATCCATCACCACAACGTGGGTTGGATTACCGGGTACAGGAGTTCCTTTGGTGATTGCAATCATAAGACTATAGCTGTGTGAGCAAGGCGCGAACCTTGATGTTGTCACCAAGCGATGCAGGCGTGTAGCGGATGTACGTCGTATCGTTTGCTTTATCCGTGGTGTTATATGCGCTCCACGCGCCACCATCATTTGTGGACTTCTCAAACGTTCCTGTTGGACTTGCCGTATCGTCAACTAATATGCTTCCACCAGTTACCGCGTTGAAGAGTTCCACCTGAAGGGTCGGTACCGTTCCACCAAACGCCGTTGAGAAGCGCCAGGCAAATTGCTTGTTTGTTGTTGACGAGAACGCAACGGAAGGCTGGTAGTGGCTGTCCGTTGTGTTGTCCTCATAAATACACGAAACATTGAAGATGCGGTTCGGCAGACAGAAGGTTCCGATGGTACGGAATTCAAACATAAACTGCACCTCAGACCCTGCTGTTGCCGCAGACATATCTCCTGTCCTATCAAGCAAGGTCCACGAGCCAGAGTCATCACTTATTCCGGCTGTACGGTAGTACATGCGAAATGGCTCAGTCGGAAGACGGAGTCCCCCGCCGCCGAGATAGTCCTCGTTTGTAGCAATTGCTCGCTTCAATTTAATTGCGTTTGGAGTAGCGAGTGCTGGAGTAATAAGTCGTTGCGATACTGACCCACCCGCAAAGTCCCAATCAGCTCCAAGAGGAACTACATACAGTAAGTTTGTAGAAGAGGCTGTACCAGCTCTAACAATGTAGGTAAGCCCTGCCTCTGACCATACCGAAAGAGCAGCTCCCGCAGGACTTGGATGAGGACACGCGTTGTTGTCCGCGATTGATTGGTCAATCTGTCGCGTATCCATCAAAAATGGCAGGTCAAACGGCGTTGAGATGGTGTTGTATTGCGTAATGTACGCGCGGTTGCAGGTTGTTGCAGCTCCTGCACCCGTGTTGGTTATTACGAGGCGATCTATCTGGTCAGATATTTCTACACCAGTCATTACTGCAGAAGCGGTATACGTTGACGTACCGCCTGTTGGTACTTCAACCATACTATCTACCGCCCACGTTGTAGAAGCTCCAACGATACCTGAAATCGGAGCTCGGTATATACGTGTTGTGGTTGCGAAATAGAGACATTTCACCCCAGAACCAGGACCATGACCCAAGGTACCGACACGACCATTGTTGTTTTGGGATACCGTACCTGTAAGGGTCTGTGTACCTGTCCTTAGTACAAAAGCATTTGTGGATTTACCTGTCGCAAGAGTAAGCGCAGCTCTAAAGTTATATTTGAATATCGTAGGTGTTGCCGTGTTATCCAACACATAACAGTATTGCTGGGTAAAATTATCTCTATCATCAATGGCACATCCATCTGCAATAGTATTAAGCACCGTGGACGCGTCAGCGAGCCAGTAGTTCGCTTTCACTTTATCTGTGGAAACCGCAGCAGCAATAGTTGTTCCTGAAGAAACAAAATCGTTATAAGAAAGACCAGCGGTCATGAAGAGTCCCCCGTTTGTTGTGGTCGCGTTGCTGTTTGCGTTTAAGATACGCAAATCCTCAATAACGTATGCCGTGCCTCCTGCAATAGACAAGCTCGCCGCTGTACCTCCGGTACCGGCTGCAGTGACGTTCGTTTGAATGGTAATTGACGTATCACTTGCTACTGCGTTGATGTAGTACCAGGTGGAGATTTGTGTTGGATCTGTAGAACCAAACCCAATACGCGACCCAATGATGACACGATCAGCACTCCATGTCGTTGACGTTCCCGTCACGGTAGCTCCTGAAACGGCAACGGTACCTGTTGTGAGCTTTGCATACACGGCTCGCATACCACGAATCGTGTGGTTTGTGGCTGCGGGATAGGTCTGCGTTATAAAGCCTCGCCACGCGAAGTCCGAAGTCTCACGATTAAACTCAAAAAGTGTAATACGGCGCGTCGCGGCAGCAGCCGCGTTATCTGCAAGAAACACCCAGTCACGGTTATAAGTCTTATCAATGACATACGCGGTACCACCCGCGATGGTTCCAGCAGAAGATTGCAGTGTTATAGAGGTTGCTGAACTAATGGCAGCGATTTGATACCACGTGGTGATTGCGGCAGGGTCAGTTGATCCAAACCCTATGCGCGCTCCCACCGGTGTCCCTGACGTAAGAAAAGCAGTTGAGGTCCCTGTGACGGCAGTTCCAGAAACCGCAACAGTTCCCGCAATCTCATACCCGCTCTTTGCAGCCCATCGCACAACATGGGGAAACACGCCAGGAACCGCCGTTGAGGTTTCGTTCGGGCGAGCCAGAGCATAGGTAGTGGTGAGAGCACTATCCCTTCCCGTACGTATTGGGCCCGCGTATTTATCTTCAGGGTTTGACCCTGTATATTGTCGTATCAAATCGCCAAGGACCGTCTTTGTGGAGTCGTAACTCGTGTAGGGAGTGGTGGCCCCAGTGAAAGTGTGTTCTATAGCGCGAAGAGACATAATAAATGGGTTCTAGACTTCTAAATAATCAATGTTTATCTGCACGTTGCCCGAGCCACTGATAACGCAGTACACAACCTCGTCAACACCCCCTTCTACATAGTTTGGATGGTTGTTGGTGCCGTACAAACCGCCCGTGTGTGGCGCAAGATACTTTTCGTAGTCAGTACCGCCTGACGTAAACCTGAAGGAGACACTGGTAAGCGTTGCATCTAAAGAGAACTTAGTGTTATACACACGAACTTTCTTCCCCGAGGCTGGCGTATGCACGTTACCTGAACCTGAAAGAACCGTAGTCTTCTTAAGCACCGGCAGTCCCGTCCTCAGCAGTGCAAGCGTATCCTCTGTCGCCGGATTTATTCTGACGTTGCTTGCATTCTTTGATCCCACAACACTTGTTGCCGGCGTTCCTCCCATAACAAGGGCTTCAGCGCGCCGAGGGAGAAGAGTGGTCGCAAGAACACCAACTACCAACAACGCCGAACCCTTAATGAACGTTCGGCGACGAGAGTCTTGCTCAGTTATCGTTTGCGGGTTTGGGTCAGTAAATACCTGTTCTTTTGGAACAGTTTTCTTTTTAAACCATGGGCGCAAGACGAACTGTTTCATTCATATCGCATCATGACGAAGACCTAAACTTGACCGGCCTCGCCCTCAGGACGCCTCTTCAGTATAGCCGAAATTCTTAATGAAAAATTAATGTTTTACTGTATTTCCTGGGGATATCGTTCTCTTTGTAGGGAAATGAACTTCAAAGGTTGCACCTTTGCCCTCCTCACTTCGCACTAATGCCCTTCCTCCGTGTATTCGAGCAACCTCTTTTACAATTGAAAGTCCTATTCCAGAACCACCTGGTACAGCATCTTTTCCTCTAAAAAATGGCTCAAAAACCCTTGGTAGTTCCTCCTTCGTTATTCCGACTCCTGAATCACTGACAGAAAGGATGATGGAGTCTGCTTCTTCTTTTAATCCTAGTTCTATTTTTGAACCATGTGGCGCGTACGCGAGCGCATTTCTGAGTAGGTTGAGAATCATTTTCTCTAACGCCATCGGATTTCCATTAATAGTCACATTCTGTCTTAGTTCTGAGTGGTTCACCGTAATATCCTTTGCCCGGATGTTGTCCGCCAATTGCCCTTCGGCTTTAGAGATGATTTGTCGAAGTGATACTACACGGTCCAACTCTTGTGAGCCTTGCTTGTTATAGTCGGAAAGAATCAAAAAGAACTGAATAATCCGAGACACGTGATCAACCCTGCCAAGGTTTTTTTGAAGAAGATCAAGTGCTTCCTCCTTTGATAGTTTCTCGCGAGTGCGCCAAGCGACTTCAGCCTCTGTTTTCATAATTGTGAGTGGTGTGCGCAACTCATGCGATACATTTGCAATAAACTGGCGTTGCGCTTCAACAAGCTCCTTAATTGGTCGAAGAGTCAGCCCAAGCAACAGATACGCGCCAATTGCGAAGAAAACGATGTTTAAAATTCTCGCAATTGCGCGGACACGGTCTATTTCTGCCGTAACGGCTTCAGCAGAAGGAAGTACAGCATGTGTAAATGCATTGGAGACAATGTTAGCAATAAGGTGGTCAGTCATTAAACCAGACAAAGAAACAGTAAGAAACATGAACGCAAAATACAGTAACGCCGTTTTAAACTGTGTTTTTACAAAAGTATCCCGCATGTTATTCGGTAATCATGTAGCCAAACCCGTGCACAGTGCGTATATATTTTTTATTATGTGCATCATCAACCTTTTTGCGAAGGTTTCGAACATGAACATCCACAACGTTTGTTAATAACCGATCGTTTTGCTTCCATACTCGAGCGAGAAGTTCCGATCGATCAAGGGCTTTGCCTGAATGTCTCATCAAGTAAAGCAACAAATCAAACTCTCTCGCAGTAAGTTCTATAACTTCTCCTGAACGATACGCAGTGCGCGTTACAGGAATCACTCGCAAGTCGCCTAGGACTAATTCATTTTCAAGTATTGCCCCGGCTCGCCTTGAGAGAGCACGTGCACGTGCAAGTAATTCATCTAGATCAAAAGGTTTGCAAAGGAAATCGTCCGACCCTCGATCGAGTAAATCAATTTTATCCTCTGTTGAGTCACGAGCGGTGAGCACTAAGATTGGTGTACGTACGCCAACACTGCGCATATCACTACACAAGATTTCTCCACTCCCATCAGGTAG
Organism: uncultured Candidatus Saccharibacteria bacterium; assembly: GCA_964426785.1. Taxonomy (GTDB): domain Bacteria; phylum Patescibacteriota; class Minisyncoccia; order Phycocordibacterales; family Phycocordibacteraceae; genus C7867-001. Next base: position 7,405 of record CAYRRU010000002.1, read on the forward strand.
CATGAGATCTAGAATGATGAGATCAAAACAATTTCCTGAGTCCATCAACATCGCCTTTGCAGAAGTTAGGTCTGGATATGTTTCCACTGAGTAACCCTCAATCTCAAGACCCTTCTTGAGCGCAAGCGCAAGCTCTTTTTCGTCCTCAACAAGCGCAATCCTCATCTCTGGATTTTATCACTTTCAGCAAGAACCGCGTAGGTCTTGCTAGAGTAAGCTTGCAAATCATCTAGTGCCCATGCCCCTGGATTATGATCCCGTCGTAGATTTCCTTGTTTGCTTCTCCGGTAACATTAAGAACGCCCCATGCTCCCTTTTCCATGCGTGCGAGGGCGTGATCTACCAGAACGTATTTGCCCGGAACATTGAGATCAAATTCAACAACCGTGGCGCCTCCGGCCGGTACGAGTGTCGTTTGTATATCAGTGTGTGGCTCTGCAGTAAGCGAGGCTTCGGGAAACACTCTGCTAAATACTTCTCCAATCACATGGAATGAGGAAATGAGATTTACTCCGCCATTTCCAACATACATGCGTACTGTCTCACCTGTCTTGGCCTGCATGTGCTCACCAAGACCTCCCGTTCGTCCGTTGAACACAATGTAGGTTGGGTTTCCATCAAGCATCGCCTGAGCGTCAAAGAGCTGGAGTCCCTTTCGTCCCATGCCCCCAGTCGCATAAAACTCCCCTTGCATGACATAGTATTCGTGATCAACAGCTGGTAGTCCCTCTTCGGGTTCAACGACAATGAGTCCGTACATACCATGCGTCATGTGGTTTGCGACGTTTGCTGTGGCGCAGTGGTACACAAATACTCCTGGGTGTAGCACCTTAAAAGTGACTGTCGCACTCTCGCCAGGAGCCACCATTGTTGAGACTGCTCCTCCTCCGGGGCCCGTCACCGCATGCAGGTCTATGTTGTGGTGATGCAGACTCGTTATGTCGTTATGGAGCGTAAGTTCAACCGTGTCTCCAACACGCACACGCACCATGGGTCCGGGAATCTTTCCATCAAACGTCCAGTAGTTTACAAACACGCCGGGCGCCATTTCAGCAATGACTTCTTTTGTCGTGAGTTCAACTTTTACTCGCTCGGGTTCAGTGCGCGTAATGGGTGGCGGTACGTCATTGGGGTCACGCGCAATATCGTCAACGCGCTCAAACTTGTCAAAGGAAGTGAACACGTCCCACATATTAGCCAGTGGAAGCACGGGACCTGCTGCAGGTCCGTAGGTGGTGAGTGCAAGTGGGTATTCAAGCGCTCGCGGTAGACCGTTCGGTACGTAAAACACCACGGACACCGCCAGAAACACAACGACAAGAGCGATCCGCATCCACTTCCCTGGGAGGTGGCGAAGGGCGAGATAGATAAAAAGGGCTGCAAAAGCGAACGCAACGAAAAGACCAGCGACCTGTACAAAGTACGACCACGTGAATCCGATAAGTTGAATCATGTTGACTCGTTATTTAATAAGGAATTTGGCACTCGTCAAAACAGTGCGCGCCTCGATTAAGTCGGTATACGCGCTCTCTTCCCCGGTCCTCGCTCTCTACCGCATCAACCGAACGGAGTGCATTGAGGTGATGCGTAATGGTTGGTTGCGTCAGTTTAAGCTTCTTCGTGAGTGCTGACACGGTCATCCCGTCAGTCTTGCCAAGCATACAGACTAATTTGTATCTGCTCTTAGAACCAACCACTTTGAAACAGTCGGGACACAGTTCCTCCTCCATCATGACTGATGGTTTTACCCACGCAGGCCGTGGATACGTTCGTTCCTTTTCTTTCTTTGCACTTGTCCCCACCTGTTTCTGACTCATAGACGGTCATCTATTGATACACTAATAAACCCATAGACAATTATCAATATATCACCTCCCTCTCATATGCAATCCAAGAAGTCCCCAGTTCTCACCTCGGTCGTAAAACGTGATGGATCTCAAGTCCCTTTTGAACTAGCGAAGATCGAGCGAGCAATCGCACGCGCACTAGAAGCAACAGGAGAAGGAACTCCAGACAGTGCGCAAACGATGACCCAGGCAGTATTCACCACGCTCACTAAAAAACTGAAAAGCGCTGAGCTCGTTATTCCTACCGTTGAACAGTTGCAGGACATTGTTGAGGCAGAGCTCATGCGCGCAGGCTACCCTGCCACCGCAAAAGCCTACATTCTCTACCGTGTGCGCCATGCACAGTTGAGAGCAGATGCAACCAACGTATCAGAGGAAGTCCGTTCTCTTGTTAGCCAGAGTAAAGGTTACTTTTCAAATCAGCTTTCTGAATTTGTGTACTACAGCACCTATTCGCGCTGGCTACCAGAGAAAGGACGTCGCGAAGCATGGGTTGAGACCGTTGATCGGTATGTCACGTTTATGGAGGAGAACTTGGGAGAGAAGCTCTTCCCAGAGGAATACCAAGAAGTGCGCGAGAACATGCTCGCCATGAAAGCCATGGGGTCAATGCGACTTCTGTGGAGCGCGGGAGCGCCTGCTCGTGCGTCTCAGGTGTGCGTATACAACTGCTCTTATATTGCCCCTTCATGCTGGCAGGACTTCTCTGAAATTATGTACATCTCCATGTGTGGTACGGGCGTTGGATTTTCTGTTGAGCATCAGACCGTGGATGCGCTCCCTATGATCCAGGTGCAAAGTGGCACCGTACTCCCTGAATACATCATCAATGACAGCAAGGAAGGATGGGCTGATGCGCTCGCCCATGGTATGAAAGCGTGGGCGTCTGGAAGGGACGTAACATTTAACTACGACCATATTCGTCCGCGCGGTGCACGCCTTAAAACGATGGGTGGTCGGGCGTCGGGACCTGAACCTCTTAAGAATCTTCTTGAATTTACGCGAGAGCGAATGCTTGACCGGCAAGGGCGCCGTCTTTCAACCCTTGATGTGCATGACCTCGTGTGCAAGATCGGCGAAATAGTTGTGGCCGGTGGTGTTCGTCGCAGTGCACTGATTTCCCTCTCTGATCTGGATGATATTGATATGCGCGAAGCAAAGAATGGTCAGTTCTATCTTGCGAACCCCCAGCGATCAATGGCCAACAACTCTGCGGTATACAACGAGAAGCCAGACGCGGTGTCGTTCATGGAGGAATGGCTTAACCTTGCAAAGAGTGGCTCTGGAGAGCGCGGCATCTTCAACCGCGGAAGCCTCAAGAGCCAGCTCCCCGAGCGCAGATGGCCTCTCTTTGAAAAAGATCACGCAACGAGTGGAACAAATCCTTGCGGAGAAATCATTCTTAAATCAAAACAGTTTTGCAATTTGAGCGAGGTTGTCGTTCGTCCTGAGGACACACTTGAGACTCTTAAGAAAAAAGTACGTGTTGCTACGATACTTGGAACATATCAAGCATCTCTCACTGATTTCCCGTATCTCTCGCCAGAGTGGAGGAAGAATTGTGAGGAAGAAGCACTGCTTGGTGTTTCTATGACCGGGCAGTGGGATAACGCCATCGTGCGAAGCCCGGAGGTTCAACGTGCACTCAAAGAGGTTGCGCTTGAGACCAATCGCATCTATGCGAAACGGTTTGGTATAAACCCCTCAACGGCAATAACTGCGGTAAAACCCTCAGGCAACGGATCCCAACTCTTTGATTGCGCGTCTGGAATGCATCCACGCCATGCTAAGTACTATATTCGACGCGTACGCATTGAGGGACACAACCCGCTCAAACGACTTCTTGAGGATGCTGGTGTGCCATGTGTTCCTGAAGTTGGACAGACACGAGAAACTGCTACCACGTGGGTACTTGAGTTTCCAGTACAGGCGCCAGAAGGTGCAGCAGTAAAAGGCGACCACACAGCGCTTGATCAGCTCGCGTACTGGAAAGTCGTAAAGGAGATGTACTGCGAACACAATCCTTCAGTCACCGTCACTATTGCTCCTGATGAGTGGCTTATGGTCGGCAACTGGGTCTACGAACATTGGGACATCGTTGGTGGACTGTCATTCCTACCAAAGAGTGAGCATGTGTACCAACTGGCTCCATACGAGGAAATAAGTAAGGAACAATACCTTGAGCGTGCGGCAGTGTTCCCCAACATTGATTTTGCACAACTCGTACGATACGAAACCAGTGACACAACAACCGGGGCAAAAGAACTCGCCTGCGTCTCGGGTACGTGTGACATTGATGTTGTTTTACCAGTAACGTAATGGAATATGAACACTACGCTCTCCGCTTCTGAATGTCTCGTGCTCTTCATTACTCTTCTGGTGCTTGGAGTGGCTTCACGTTTTGTGCCCCACGCACCGGGCGCAACGGCGATGACAGCGGTTATCTTCGCAAGTGCACAGTATCTTGGACCGCGCATCTCACTTCTCTTGGTCACACTATTGCTACTCATATCTAACGCAGTAATTGGAGGGTACGAACTTCCCCTTATGTTAGCTGTATACGGATCCTTCCTATTTATTGCTGGAATGGGCGTTTTGTTTAAACGTTCCCAGAGACTCTTAAGCAAAGGAGTCCTACTTGTTGGCTCATCGGTGTCGTTCTTTTTAATCACCAACGCCGCTGTTTGGTATTTCACGCCTTGGTATACCAAAGACCTGATTGGGCTCATGGAGTCGTATCTCCTTGGCCTTCCTTTTCTGCAAAATATGCTGGTAGGTGATCTTATTTATACGCCAGTACTTCTCGCACTAATAGCGTTCGTGTTAAAGCCATCTCGTACATCATCATTCTCTGCGTATGCGTCCTAAACTACTCATTCTTGCTGTGATTGTTCTTGCACTTGCTGTCGCGTCTTTGATTGCAGTCAAGGTCACCCCTCCCCGAACCACAACGCCTGAACCTGTTACGTCCGCACCAGTTGAGGCTACAACAGGTCCCCGTCCAACACCAAGAGGCTCTAGTGACCATACGTATAGTGTCGTAGCCCATGCGACAAGCACAGTTGAAGCAGTAATGCAGGAGGAGCGAGTAAACGGTGCACTTTCGTTTGTCACGCAAGAGTACACAGGGCTTGGTTCGTTTCTCGTGTCTATCAATGGCGTGGCAAGCGCTGAAAGTAAATACTGGATGCTCTATATAAATGGTACGCGTTCGTCTGTAGGCATGACAAACGCATTAGTAGTTCCTGGTGATCACATTGAATGGCGTTATGAATAAATATATATCTGCACTCTTTTTAATCACCCTATGGGCACTCCCCTGTGTGTCTTTTGCTGAAGAGCTTGTTCTAGTTATTCCCGAACCCGAAGCTCCTGTAGTAGAAATAGTTCCCGAGGAAGTTACTGAGACTCCAGGCATTCCAGAACCAGAGATACCAGAGGTGACTGAACCGGTCCTTGAAGATCCAGAGCCAGTTTCTATTACCCTTAGTATTGAAACTCCTTCAAAGACTCTTTTTAGTGGGCCGATTACGGTCTCCGCGTGTCTGCCCTCTCCGGAAGCCGCTGTGCCCACCATAAACGGGTACTGCGCCGTTACGCAGGCAAATGTAGAAGCCATGTGGTCATGGTATGGAGGTGATGCGTTCATAGATTCAATTGGCGGAGTCGGTAACGACTACGCAGGAAGCAACTATTGGAATTGGTTTTCCGATCTTTCCTACGGCACGACTGCCCTGAACGCGCACGAGTTACAGGAGAACGAATCCCTCGTCGTAACTATGGGACAGTTTCCACTTCGGATAGACTCCTCGTCTAAAGTGTTTACGGTTGGTTCAACGACAACACTATCCGTATCGCAGTTTGGGTTTGATCCAAACTTTAATCCTATGTGGGAACCTGCGCGCGGGAGCACGGTACGTGTTGGAGATACTTCCTTCACCACTGATGAGGCTGGTCTCATTTCATTCACTCCTTCGTCTGCGGAAACAATAACCGTTACCGCAACTAAGGATGGCTATCTCCCTGCTACGTTAGTTTCAAAAACCAAACCTGCCGTGATGGAGGAAAAACCGAGCTCTGGGACCAACGAGGATTCTGAATCTGATCCAGTCGCTTCTGCAGTTGCATTCCTCCTTCAGTATCAAAGCCCTGACGGCTCGTTCCCTAATGAGTTATTGACGGACTGGGGTGCTTTGGCGCTCCAGAGCGCTGGAGCTTCAACAAAGACGCTGAGGCACTACCTATCGTCTGCACCGGGCAACCTCAGAAGCGTGACTGACTATGAGCGACGCGCTATGGCGCTGAGTGCCCTTGGTATTAGTCCAGAAGAAGTAGTTGCTCACATACTCGCTCGGTTTGATGGAGTGCAAATTGGAGTGCCTGCACTTATCAACGATGATATCTTCGGCCTTATTGTCTTGTCACACGCTGGGTACACTCGTACGGACGATGTTATAGAAAATGTCATCGCAGAAATACTCACTAAACAAAAGGTGGATGGTTCTTTTGGCGACACAGACTTAACCGCTGCCGCCATACAAGCATTAGTTCCTTTCGATGCGCTTCCTGGCGTTTCTGGCGCACTTCAACGAGCGCGTGGATTTCTAGTCGCACACCAACAGACTGACGGCTGTTTCGGAAATAGTTTTACAACCAGTTGGGGCATTATGGCCATTGAAGCACTTGGTGAGTCTCCTGACTCGTGGCAGTCTTCGTCCCTTATCTCCCCCGTTACCTGTCTCACATCATTACAAGCTCCTGACGGTGGGTTTGAAGAGGGTTCAAGTATAAATACAAGAATCTGGGCAACCGCCTATGCTCTCCCTGCACTAAACGGAGACACCTGGCACACACTCTTAAATGACTACGATAGGTTGGAGGTGGTAGAAAACATTAAGGTAAAGACTTTCCCTGAAGTTCCAGTTATTGCAGAGCCTGTTCCGCTTGTTCCTGAGACCCCTGTTCCTGCACCAGCTACAGAACAATTAGAGTCCGAAGTACTCCACAAAGCTCCATTCATTGCAGAAACTGCTCAAAAGACTCCTGAACATCAACTTACCGCGTCAGCAATAGAGGCACTTCCTCCACCTGACACTGAAAAAATGACGCAGATATGGTCATTCCTTGTTGGTCTCCTTACTTCTAGTTTGAATGCTTTGTACGCATTCATATTTGGTTTGGATGCAGGATAAGCACAAAAGCGCCCAGTAGGCGCTTTTGTGCTTCTTACGTGTTGCGGGGGCCGGAATCGAACCGGCGTCTGGAGGTTCTTTTACACATACTGTTTCCAGTACGAATGGACTATCCCATGATCCACGAGGGATCCTCCCATTATAGTCTCTGAACCTTTCCTAGCTTGCGCCAAGACTTGGCTGCTGATTGTCGAATCTCTCTGTTTTTCAAGCATTCGCGCCCACCCTTTCGGATCACGCTGTAGCACAGAAAGCTCTAACGATATTCCAGCAATTTAGAGAGTTTTTCCGCTACCCGTTGCCGGATAGGGTCACCTTTCTGATGAGCCTCCCGAGGTACCTCTCCTCTACCCCGCTACCCGAAACATTATCCCATTTCTCTTTAAAATACAAGGTCTAAATCTCTCCAAACTCTCTAAACACGTTCTCATAGTGTGAGATGGTGCGGTACGCCACATGCTCGGTAAGTTGAAACGCAGAACCTTTGTGCGCAATCTCATTTCGCACCAAGTGAGCGTCCCACGCATCCTGAATAGAATGAAAACGCGCTGGTGTTGCTTGTTTCAACTTCTCCCCCACGGACTCTCCTGAATATCCCTGCTCATCCAGAATCTCGTCTAACATGATATCGGCCTCAATGATTGCCTGACGCCAGTCACTCTCGTGTCCGCTTTCAATCAGTTCCCGAACATGCGCCCAGCGCGAATGGTCAGTCTCGTCATCAAGCTTTTCATGTGTGGTAGTGGCATAAAGGGGAGCTTCTGCCTGGCGCACTTGATAAATCCGGGTGGTGAAATGCATCAAAGCGCCAATAAGCGCCACAGAAACCAAATAGCCAAGTACCGTAACTACAATCCAGATATTGGAAGCAAGGACCACCCATCCCGACAGGTCAGGACTTCCAATACTTGCCCCATACAAAAGGCGAAAGAAATATTGAACGTTGAGGAAGTGTACGTCCGGCCCTACAGGATCCATTACGCTTTAGTATAGCGTCTCTTTTGTCACGTGCGCTCCAATTCTAAACAGGTGTTCATCCGCTCCTTTAGGCGCAGTGAAGTGGATACCCGTTGGAAGCATAACGCCGTCGCGCTCAACCTCTCCCATAGGTACGGAAATGGCGGGCATTCCAGTTAGGTTTGCGGTAACCGTAAAGATATCTTCAAGATACATAGATACGGGATCCGACTTAGAACCAAATGTAAAGGCCGGAGACGGCGTTGTTGGAAATGCAATCACATCCACCTCCTTAAAGGCGGTGTCATATTCCCCGGTGAGTGCTCTGCGTGCCTTGTCCGCCTTGCGATAGTAGGCATCAATGTAGCCTGAAGAAAGCACAAAGGTACCAAGCAAAATACGGCGGGTTGGCTCTGCACCAAACCCAGTTGTGCGTGAATTAATATAATCCTCAAGCAACGTCTCCCCGCGTTCAGCTTTTCCATACCGCATTCCATCAAAGCGTGCGAGGTTTGCAGACGCTTCTGCTGGTTGGATAACGTAATAGACTGGAAGTGCGAAGGCGCTCGTTGGAAGTGACACGGAAACAACGGAATGCCCAAGCACCTTCATGCGCTCCAGCGTCTCCTCAAACTGCGCACGCACATCTTCATCTATTCCCTTTTCAAGAAGATGGTATGGAACACCAATCACCATATGGTTTTTCATAGGTCGCTCCTCATACATAAAATCTTTCGGAATGCTTGTTGCATCCTTTGGATCATTTCCACGTAGCACCTCATGCATCGCTCGTGCATCTTCCACACTTTTCGCAAGTGGTCCGATTTGATCTAGGGACGAACCGAGCGCCATAAGCCCGTACCGCGACACCGTGCCGTATGTTGGTTTAAAACCAACAAGCCCCGTGTGACTTGCAGGCTGGCGAATTGACCCACCCGTATCTGACCCAAGTGCGATGAGAGCCAAGTGTGCCGCAACGGCAGCAGCGGACCCTCCGGAAGACCCGCCTGGAACTCGAGCTGGATCTAGAGGATTCTTGCTAGGACCGTACGCTGAGTTCTCGGTAGAACTACCCATAGCAAACTCGTCCATGTTGGTGCGTCCGACAAACAATGCGCCCTGCTCCTTAAGCTTCTCTATAACGGTGGCATCATAGACTGCCGTGTGTGTAGAGAGAAGACGAGATGCTGCGCTCGCTATCTTCCCCTTTATTAAAATATTGTCTTTGATAGCAACGGGAATGCCGGCAAAGATTGATGGGCTCTTTTCATCAATCATTTTCTGAGCGCGCGCAATTGCTTCCTCATCCGTATCAAAGATCTCAAGGTATGCATTCAGTTCGCCGTTTCGTGCATGCGCTGCTTCAATCGTTGCATCCCACAGCTCGCGCACGGAAAAATCTCCCGCGCGCAGACCTTTCGCCGCTTCAGTTACTGAAAGCTCATTGAGTTTTTTAGTCATGAGAAATAATCTGCTTTACTGAAAGCGAATTTCCGTCGCGTTCAGGAAACTGCTCTACGAGTACCTGGGTCCATACACCCCGTTCGTGTGGTTCGCCGTCTTTGCGCATGATGTTCTCATACGGAAGGAGCGGAGCACCATCAGACACCTGCAGATCGTTCAACTGACTCACATACCCAAGTATCTGATCAAACTCTTGTACAAGCTGAGGTAGGCGTTCAGGCGAGACCTGAAGCCGTGCAAGCTCTGCTAGTTTCTGTACCTCTTCTGGGGTAGCCATTTCGCTCACTCTATCACAAAGCGAGCCTCTCTTTAAAGGTAGCCTCATCAATGACCTCAACACCAAGCGTTCGTGCCTTCTGAAGTTTTGAGCCTGCATTCTCTCCGGCTAGCACCCAGGTGGTCTTACGCGACACGGCACTTGCTACGTAACCTCCCGCCCGGCGTACCAGCGCTTCGGCCTCTTCCCTGGAGTAAGTTGGAAGCGTACCCGTAACCACCACTGTCACACCACTCAGTGCTCCTTCGCCAGGCATACCAACGGGCGCCACCACCTTAATGTGTTTCAATAAACGTTCAATGAGTGCTTTGTTTTGCTCATCGCTAAACCATTCCGATATAGAGTGTGCGACCACTCCTCCAATTCCTCGTATACTTGCGAGCTCTTCTTCTGGAGTCTGCATGAGTTCAGACAAAGTATCAAAATGCTGCGTCAGAAGACGTGCAGTCTCTTCCCCAACATGAAATATTGAGAGTCCTACGAGAAGGCGATCAAGAGGCACTTCCTTTTTCTGCTCAAGGGCGGCAAGTAATTTGTCTGCAGAACGTTCTTTAAATCCGGGAAGTGCAAGTAACTCATCGCGCGTCAAATCAAAGAAGTCATCAAACTCTCCGACGAGTTCGTGCTCCATAAGAAGCGTAACCGTCTTTGTACCAAGGCCATCAATATCAAGTGCATGTTTGCCGGCAAAGTGTGCAAGTTTGCGCTGTTGTTCAGCAAATGATCCGCGCACTGCACACCGATGTGCAGCCATTCCCGGTACGCGTTCTATACGACCGTCTCCGCCACACAACGGCGAATGAGTTGGAAACGTCCACACTACTTCACTTCCAGTACGAAATTCTGTTAGCACCTGCACAATCTCAGGAATAATGTCTCCTGCTTTTTGCAGAATAACGGTGTCACCAACTCTGATATCACGTTCACGAATAAAATCTTCATTGTGTAGCGTGGCACGTGCTACGACCGTTCCCGCCACCCGCACAGGTTGCATGTGCGCTACTGGCGTTACCACACCTGTACGCCCTACCTGAAGGGTAATGTCTTCAATGACGGTCGTTACTTGCTCCGCCGCAAACTTAAGCGCTATTGCAAAACGAGGACCCTTCCCGGTGTATCCGAGTGCTTCCTGATACTCTCGCTCGTTTACTTTCACCACCACCCCGTCAATCTGATAATCTTCCTTTTCTCTGCGCTTTCCTTCCCAAGTCTTCCAGTAGGTAACAATGTCTCCAAGAGAAGTGGTCTCAATCATGTGTGGGTTTGTAGGGAGACCAAGTTTTTTGATGAGTGCGATCTCTGCGTGTTGCGTTGCCGGAAGTTCTCCTTCATACGCATCAATGTCGTAAAGAAATACATCAAGTGGGCGCTCTGCCGTGATACTGCTGTCCAGTTGTCTCAGTGACCCCGCAGCAGCGTTGCGTGGATTCGCAAAAACAGACTCCCCTTCCTTCTCACGAATCTTATTAAGTGCCGCAAGTCCTGAACGCGTCATAAAAACTTCTCCTTCAACAATGACTGAAACATCGTTTTTAAGACTCCGTGGTATGGACTTAATGGTCCGAACATTGTGCGTAACATCTTCTCCAACAGTTCCATCGCCTCGCGTAGCTGCGGTTACCAGTACGCCATGCTCGTAGGTCAGAACAATGTGTAGACCATCAATCTTAAGTTCTGCCGTATACGTTGGCGCAATCTCCTTACCATATGTTTTCTGAAGTCCTTTACGAACGCGTTCATCAAATGCAACAAGATCATCCTCGGTAAACGCATCATCCAGTGACCACTGTGGTACCTCGTGTCGCACCTTTTGGAGTCCTGGCGCAATACTCCCCACCACAACCTGCGTAGGTGAGTCAGGTGTGACCAACTCAGGATACTCGCGTTCAAGCTCGGCAAGTTCGTGCTTTAAGGAATCCAGAGCTTCTGGAGAAATAGGAGCCTCCACCCCTGCGTGATACAGGGCACGGTACTCAGTAATAGCGCTACGGAGCTTCTCTGCTCTCGCTACTTTATCGCTCGGCACGGTCATCCTTAATAGGATACCTTAAGTCCGCGTTCTATGCGTCTGGCGTCACTTGCGTTACAAGTGTTATATCCATTGGCATAAATATTGGTTACTCCGCTATTGTATTTATATACAATCACCTCTGCACTCTCTCCTCCTCCCGCGCAAGGAATGGTAAAGGTCGTCACGCGCTTCTGCCCGGCACTCGTCGGGTTCGTGAAATTGGTTATGGTACGGGTATCGCACGTAATACTTCCACTTGCCATAGGACTGGTGTAACTGAAGGCATTGAACTGCTGATCGTAGTAGAGCGCGCACTCCATCGCAGAGTCTGCCGCATAAAATGCGTATTGTGACTGCTTTGCCGTTGAAGAGAGAATGACTTGCTTGTACGACACCTCAAGCAAAGAAACACCAAGCGTCACCGCGATCGTAGAGAGCAGTATCGCTATAAGTAATGTGAAGCCTCGTTGGTTCTTGATCATAGCCAATCGTTAAGTATGTCAGTCACCGTAATAGAGTGCTGACCGTGGAAGAACCACTCCACCGTAGACGTTACCTTCACCTCGCGTGCACTTATCCAGGTAAGGTTAACGTATCGTGTGTACTTTGTTTGCGTCCCACCTGCTGCGACCTGTGTGTATACACCCGAAGAAGTGTTGAGGTACAGCTTTGGACACGTTGCACCGCATAAACTCACCTGTACACTTGAGCGCGTTGGATCAACCGTACATTTCTTTCCGGCACCAAAACAGTTCACACTTCCGGTCGTACTACCATCTAGCCCTTCCATCCAGCCACGCTCGTTGCTTTGACGGCTAAAGTTATACAAATAGTTTGCATCACGAACCGCACGTATATATTCAAGACCTTCTTGCGCAAGAGAGGCAGCAAGCAAATCATCTCGTGACGTGTACGAAGCAGACAGCGAGCGTTGAATAGCGTAGTACGGGAGCACAATGGTAAGCGCAAGGAGCGCAACAGCGACCAGAGTCTCTACGAGCGTAAATGCTTTTTGTGTGTGATGCATCATATTTCAATCAGACGCTGAGACGCCATAGTTTGAATCGTAAAATCTATATTTGCTGATGTTGGGTCTGGCTTCATATACCCCTTTAACACAAAGATAACGTGCGGTTGGATATAGTTATTCCCTGGATCAGTTCCCACACCACGGACATAGAACTTCATGTTTTGTATCACCACACGCGAATCAGTTAGAGCAGTTGCAACTGAGTCAGAACACACTGCACCCACAGCAAGAGCACACACACCAATAGAACCATTAGCCATTTGGTAGTAGGTTACTTCTCTTCCGCGATCGTCTAGGAAAGTGAAAGAGCTTCGCGGAGCAGTTGGACTCCAACAGTTGGGGCTTGCTGCTTGCCCACCACAACGATATTGCGAACCAGTACGTATGGTGCGCGACATACTATCCACTGCAAACGACAAATTGTTCACGACATCATTGGTAATTCTGGCTTTTCTATCAAGAACCATGAATTTCAAAAATGCTCCAGTAGCGAGAAGCATGACCAGGCTAAAGAGCGCGATAGAAACCATCATTTCAAGCAAGGTGTATCCGCGGATGAGTTTCATACTATGAGCAGTCAGTGAACGAGGTAACCGTTTGTGGACATGACTGAGGTACCGACACCTGTCCTACTTTGGAAATGTATATACATTTACGGTTTCCTCCTCCTGGTGATGCAATCCATATGCGTGCACACAAGTAATCACGCTTACGTAAATCGGTAGTAAGTCCGGTCATGATTGCCTCAGTGTTAGGTCGCAGAAACACTACATCCATCGTCTCCATAGAGTCACGACTTGCGGTACCAGACGCGCAAGCACGCGTGAGTTGCTGGTCATTATTTAGATAGATTCCACAGAAATCAATAATACTAAAACCCTTGTTGAGATTATATGTCGTCACTTCTTCTGAGCTGTTGTCGTACAAACAATTCCCCGGCTTCCATTCAGGAAGCGTACTATCGTTCACAATTGGACAAGTAGTTCGGTTAATCGTGTACACCGCCGAGTTTATATCGCCAAAGACGCTATAGCTCGTGGGAGTGGCTTTCAAAAAGTGCACACCGTAGCCAGCATTTTGTGTAGTACCAAACATACGACTAGAAAGACCAAGTGATTGAGCCTCACGAATAGACATCGCAACCGTATATGTCGTGCTTGTCAGAATAAGTTGACGATTGTATGAGGATTGACTCGTGAGTGTAATGGCGGTCAAAAGCACAATAAGACCAAGCACTACGATAAGCTCAACAAGCGAGAAACCGCGGGGTGCTTTTACCACAGAAGGTATGCGAGAGGATTCCATGTACAGAAATAGGCAAGAAGGTACCCTAGTGCAAGAAACGGCACAAAGGGAACCTCTATACCCATTCTAGGCCCACCCTTACGTAAAACCAATATGCCTACACCAACAACTCCGCCGATCCAGAACGACAGCAGCAAGCCCCCAACCGCATAGGGCGCGCACAACAAGGAGAGGGCAAGAGCAACGGGTGCGTCGCCTAACCCCATTGCTCTTCCCCCAGAGAGCACGTGGAGCAGAAAGAACACAAGTCCAATAGCACCTGCAGACACGAGAGCGAACGCAAGTGTTTCGGTATGCGTTGACGTAAGCAAAAGCATAGCAACGCCAAGTACAATTAGTAGATTTGATGCAATCGTAGGCACGACCGTGTGTTTGAGGTCATACACGACGATAAACATGAGTACTACGAGCGCACAGAGGAAGATAACCAGCTGGATAGTAGGACCGAGCACCAGGTAAGAAAGTAGGAATAATATGGCCAGCACTGCCTCCATCACCATGTAGCTTGCGGGAATACGTGATCCACATGTAAAACACCTGCCGCGAGCTATAAGCCATGAAAGTACGGGCACAAGGTCGCGTCCGGTAAGCGGCCGTGCGCATGAGTTACAGCGCGAACGAGCGTTCGTCCACGATTGCCCCGTGTTTATGCGTTCTGCAACGACACCAATAAAACTTCCCAGTATTGCGCCGAGACCGAGGAATACTGCTGCGAGGAGTACCTCCATGAGTTAATTACAGTTGAAGTCGTTTGCTGCGACAGAAGATGCTGCTGTAGTAACCGCTTTTCCTTTGTAGTCAACGCAGAAGAAGCCTGTTGATCCTTTGAGTGGCGCTTCTGCTGCCCAACCATCGGTTCCATCAACTGAGTTAGACGCGTCATTGCACTTCACATATCCTGCCTGTCCTCCCGTTCCTCCATTGGCGCTATAGGTATAACTATACTTAGTGGCAATGTTGTTCAAAATGCTGTACATGGACTTTGTTCCGTTCACCGTTGTATTCGTACATACGTTTGCGTAGCTCCGTCCGTTTGAGTCAACAAACAACTCTGCTTGGGTGCGCGCTGCAAGCATAGCTTTCTTAATAGCTGCGTCAGCTCCCTTTGTGCGTGCAGTATTGAGGGAAACCAACACTACAGCGGAAAGAATACCGATAATTGCAATAACAATAAGGAGTTCCATAAGGGTAAAACCCCGAGATGGGCGCAAATTCATTACCTTATGCTAACAGATAGGCTGAATTTCCTTTAATTGCTGTGTGTATAAAAGAAAACACGCGGTCAAGTGACCGCGTGTTTTCAAAAATCAAACCAGTGCTAACTAGGTGTCTGCTGGGCAGGCTGCTGCTGCTGATGCACCTCCGCCAAGAGCAATAGGATCTGTGGCAACGTTTACCTCACGAGAAACTCCCGTGCTATCAACACACCACCACTTTGTACCACCGTTCTTAAGCTTGTGGGCAACAGCGTATGAAGTACCTGTTCCAATCGCACAACGAGAGTTAGCGTACGCTGTTCCTCCGTATGCAGTTGATGCTGCTACAATAGCTGCCTTAATAGTTGGATCCATGAACATACCAACGTACATACCTCCTGATGCAGCACAGGCACCAGATGCAGTACCCACCGCGTTTGTTCCGTATGTATTGGAGTTGGAGTCGTAGTAAAGCTCCGCCTGTGTCTGGATCGTTACAAGGTTTGACTTGATCGCTGCGTCAGCTCCCTTAGAACGTGCCGTGTTAAGGGACGCGAGCACGACTGCTGAAAGAATACCGATAATAGCGATAACGACGAGAAGCTCAATGAGCGTAAAACCACGTCGTGTGCTTGAAGTTGCAAGATTCATAATGATGAATGTCTAGTTAAGGCGGGTTACGAGTAAAGTCCGCTCCACGTATTGTACGAGAGAAAAGCTAGCAAATTGGCGCCTTTGTGGATAACAACTACCCAATTGCCCCTGCGAGGTTGTAAATAGGCACCATAACGGACGCGAGGAGACTTCCCACACCAAGACCCAAAAGCACAATCATCATCGGTTCAATGAGGTCAACGAGGGTATCAACCGCGGTTGAAACCTCTCTCTGATAGAACTTAGCCAGCGTAGAAAGGATGCTACCGAGCTCTCCCGTCTCCTCTCCAACTCTGATCATGGCTACCATAATGCCTGGTACTTCAGGATGTGTGCCAAGTGCCTCTGAAATAGAACTTCCTCCTTTCACCGCTTCCCCGGTCTCACCTAGCACTTTACTAAACACCGGACTGCCCACAACGTTCGCAGTGATTTCAATAGCTTCAACAACCGCAATACCTGAAACAAGCATTGTAGAGAAGTTATCTGCAATGCGTGATAGGTACAGTTTCTGATAGAGATTGCCCAGATATGGAATACTGAGCTTCAAACGATCAAACATGAAGCCTCCACTTGCTGTTTGCGCATGACGAACCGCCAAAAATCCTCCCACAATAATCGCAAGCAAGAAGAAGAAGCCGTAATTAACCAAAAACTGAGACAGACCGATAACCACTTTCGTGTAAATAGGAATTTCTTGTCCTGACTCAATCAAAATGGCGCTAATTTTTGGAATCACGAGTGTCAACATGAGCGACATAACGACCACAAACACACCAATGACAAAGGCTGGGTAGATTAACGCATTCTGCGCCTTGCTCACCACCTCGTAACTGCGATCAAGGTAGTCGGCCAAGTATCCGAAGGTTTCGGAGAGCTTTCCAGACTCCTCTCCCGCCCGCACCATGTTCACGTAAAAGGGACTAAAAGCCTTTGGGTGACGTGCAAGCGCCTTACTTATCGGACTTCCTCCCTGAAGGTCGTCCGCAACCGTCGTCATGATCTCGGAAAGATACTTGTTATCAACCTCTGCAGCCAACAAACGGAAAATGCGAAGCGCTGAGACTTGCGCCTCAAAGAGTGTGGCTATCTGACGCGAAAGAATCACCACGTCTTTGTTGTTGAGGTGCTTAAACGCACCAATATCAATCTCAAGGATTGATTTCTTGTTCATCGGCTCTATGGCCGAAACAATGAGGTTACGTCGTTGAAGCGTGGACACCGCCACATCCATAGAGAGTGCTTCAATGGTTCCCTCTTTCTCGTGTCCGTCTCTATCCAGTGCGCGGTAAGTAAAAAGCATAGGTTTTAAATATAGCGCTCAAACGTCTTCGGATCACTTGCTCGCTCATACGCGTGTTCAATCGTCACCTCGCCACGTCGCACCAACTCAGCAAGCGAACGATCCATATCAATCATGCCCTCCTGGGAAGATGTCTGAATAACAGTGGTGATTTCGTGGGTGCGTCCCTCACGAATAAGGTTTGCAATGGCACTGTTATTGATCAAAAGTTCGTATGCAGGAATCTGTCCTCCAGCTATGCGGGGAACAAGACGTTGCGAGAAGATACCAGCAAGGGACCCTGCTAGCTGAACACGAACCTGGTCCTGTTGGTTTGGCGGGAACATATCAATAATACGATCAATGGTTTGCGCCGCATTATTGGTGTGTAATGTTGAAAGCACCAAGTGCCCCGTTTCAGCTGCCGTCACTGCAGATGAAATGGTCTCCTGGTCGCGCATCTCTCCAACCATTATCACGTTTACGTCTTCACGAAACGCAGCTTTAAGTGCTTGTGGGAAGTCGGGCGCATCAATACGAACTTCTCTTTGGTGTATGAGGGACTTCTTTTGCTCAAAGAGATACTCCACCGGATCCTCAATGGTAACAATGTGCTCTGCCCGTGTTTCGTTAATGCGATCAAGGAGTGCAGCGAGTGTCGTTGATTTACCCTGCCCCACAGGCCCCACCACCAAAAAGAATCCTTGGGTCTTTTGGGAAAAGACTTCAAGAATGGGAGGTAGGTTCAGTGTCGTAAAATTACGAATTTCGTGCGGAATGAGGCGCATTGCAATCGCAATAGATCCCTGCACCTGATATCCGTTCACACGAAACCGTGCCTGCTCTTTATGTGCATACGAGAAGTCAATCGCACGGTTCTCACTAAATCCTTCATAGCGACCTGGAGGTGCCATACTCTTCAACATATCTTCCGTATCTTTAGGAGTTAGAACGGGGTGTTGCACCAAAGGAACAAGTGAACCAGACACACGAATGATTGGTGGGGAGCCAACCGATATGTGCAAATCAGACCCACCTTCACGTACGACCGTATCAAGAAGCTCTGTTACCGAAGGTGTTGCGCTCATGCGGTTTTCTCAATTATGGAAATAGTTTCCGTATATACCTCTGACGGAATAGCAGACGCTTTGATAATGTAGCCAGATACATTAAACGACTTTGCCTTTTCAATATCAGAGTCCTGACCTTGGTTAGAAAGCACAATGAACTTTGCTGTCGGAGCAAGGTTTTCTTTACGCACAGTCTCCAACACCTGAAATCCATCAATCTCAGGCATAACCACATCAAGCAATACGGCGTCAGGGGCAGGTTTGTCCCGCAAGGCTTCCAGTGCTTCTTTGCCTCCTGGAAACGCAGTTACTTCGTGCCCCTGTGCGCGAAACTTAACGGCATACATATCAAGGAGAAAGCGATCATCATCAACAAGGTATATGCGATAGGTAGCCATAGGTATTTACGTAGTTTCTTCCACGGGGGCTGTTGCTTCTTCGTCCTCTAGAAGTTCCCCACCAAGGGTCTGTACTTCTTCAAACGGAATCGTTCCCGCTAACGCCTTCATGATAGCATCCTCGCGCATGGTGAGCATGCCTTTTGCACGGGCTGCTGCGAAAACTTTTTCCTCAACGGGCTCTGTCAAAATGACATGTTCCAGTGCGTCATCAATCTTCAAAATCTCAAACACCGCCACGCGTCCACGAGTACCATTCGGACAGTCAGGCGTTGAAGAAGCGTGGTATACCTGCTTAAATTCTGGCAGTGTTGAATGATATTCAGGAGGAAGATCCGCAAACTCCTTATCAAAGTAGACTTTCATACTCTCCGTAACGTCCTCAGGGGTTCCCGCACCGGGACATAGTTTGCGCACCAGGCGCTGTCCAATAGCCGCAATCAACGTTGGCGCAATCAAATACGGATCCACACCCATATCAACCAAACGCGGAATCACGCCAGATGCCGTATTGGTGTGAATGGTTGAGAACACCAGGTGGCCAGTAAGTGCAGCCTGAATAGCGAGCTGTGCAGTCTCTTTATCACGAATCTCTCCCACCATGATTACGTCTGGGTCCTGACGCAAAATAGAACGGAGTCCTGACGCAAACGTGTAGCCAATCTCAGGAAACACCTGAGATTGAGCCACGCCAGGGATTTCATACTCAACTGGGTCTTCAACCGATACCACGTTCATCGTTTCGCGATCAATCTCCGACAACATGGAGAACAGTGTGGTTGATTTACCAGATCCTGTAGGACCTGAGATCAAAATAATCCCGTACGGCTGACGGATAACATCTCGGATCGTTGCAAGGTCTTTGTCTGAAAGTCCGATCGTATCAAGAGACGCAATAGCTCGTGAGCGGTCAAGAATACGCATCACCACCTTCTCTCCATTATGTGTAGGGAACGTAGACACACGGAAGTCAATGCGCTTTCCTTCAACGGTTGCTGAGAAACGACCGTCTTGCGGCTTACGCTTCTCATCAAGGCGTATCTGCGCCAAGATTTTAATACGCGCTACCACTGCCTGATGCACTTTAGCGGGCAGCTCAAGTGAGGTATGAAGTTCACCATCCATACGGAAACGTACACGCGTCTTCTCGGGCGTTGGTTCAATGTGAATATCGCTTGCACCTCCTTCAACGGCATATCGCAATACAGTTGCTACAATTTTTGTAACAGGGGCATCCGCTTTTATGGTAGTGGCGTTATCACCCTCCCCTTCTTTCGCTTCCTCGTCTTTACTCTCCCCTACTGGTGACTTATCAAGCTCAAGAAGAGCCTCATCAACCACACCCGTAAAGCTTTCGTATTCTTCAAGAACCTTTTTCAAATCCGTACGAGAAATGAGAAAGATCTTATACGGCATCCCCAATCTACTTGAAATAAACTGCAGCGCATCCTGAGCCTCTATATTGTTTGGATCAACAATACCAACCTCAAGTGCACCATCTTTTACTGAAATCGGTACAAACTCATAATGCTTCGCTGACTCCTCTGGAATAAACTGTAGCGAATCCTTATCTACCGGATTCGTCGTCGGTAGCGTTTTATAGGGAATCTTATAGTACTCAGAAAGTGTCTTTAGGTATGTTTCAGCTGGAACTCCATGACGCTCCAACACGGACTCAAGTTCACTTCCACCTTTTACCTCAGCAGACACCTGGTCCGCATCTTCAGGTTTTAGTACTCCTTTCTCCTTGAGCAAGGAAAGGATATCCATGGTCAATTAGCGCGCCTGCGGCAAACCAACGAGTGCCGCAAACGGATCTCTGCGTCCTATCTCTTCGGGAATAACGGCAACGCGAATGTCTTCAAGCGACAAGAGTCGTGGATCACTAAGAAACTCAGTATCAAATGAGATGGTCTCAATACGCGACGCGAGGTTAAGGAACATAATCTCGTCCTCACTAGCCATCTGTCCCTCACTCACAATTTCCTCGTCTGTTGTGGTCTTTGCGGCATTCATAAGCACCAAGGCCGCGATACCAACGGTTGCGATGAGCGCGATGATGAGAATGGTTGTCGTTTTTGAAAG
>CAYRRU010000003.1:0-27751 GCA_964426785.1 uncultured Candidatus Saccharibacteria bacterium
AGGCATCTTCATATGCTGAAAAAGAAATTGACTGCACGACATACGTTCACAACGGACATTGGATTTTGCGCCCCGCACACACTGACGGAAGTCTTGAATTTAATACGATCCCCAAAGAGCTAACGACCTCGCATATACGTACTGCGGTGCTTAACAAGATAAACACTTCTGATGCTTTTATTGCTTTCTTAACTCCTGAAGCTTTTGGCGCAATTGCTGAATTAGGATACGCCGCTGGAACTGGAAAGATCGCAGTATACGTCTTACCCGAGCCACAGGTAACGAGGGAGGAACTCCTTGAGCTTTGGTTAAGTTTTCAAATTGCGTACTCAACACAACCACTTTGGAATCAGTCAGATATAGACACAATCCCTGAATTTAATGAATTCGGCATTCATACAATTGAGGAGTATAGTGCATATATAGAAAGTCTCATTCCTAAATTTTTATTACCATGAGAGAAGCGGTAAATATTGAAGTTATAGCTAGAGGACTCTGTGTTCGAAATGGAGAAGTACTACTGGCGCACCTAAAATCTGAAGAATATTTCTTTTTGCCAGGAGGTCACGTTGAACAAGATGAGTCAATATTTCACACCCTAGAACGGGAAATTTGTGAAGAAACGGGACTTAGCGCTACAGCAGGCGAGCTAGTATTTGTTTTTGAACATTCATGGAAGGGAAAGAGAGGATTGGTACACGAAATAAATTTCATAATCGCCTGCGAAGTTTCCGATTCGAAAGAATTATCGTCAAATGAACCACACCTAGACTTCAAGTGGGTGCCGATAGGTGATCTAAATACGATTAAGTTTTTGCCGGCTGAAATTGTCTCGTCTATCTCCGCATTTGCAAATGGTGAGAAGGTTCCAGCTTTTCTTTCAACTTTAAACTAGACTTGGGCGTGATAAGTGCTTTTCTTAAGTTATACTTAAGGCATGAACGAAGCTACCGGTCTTGCTACAACAAGTATCGCAAGTGCGTGGGCATTGATTGGAAACGTACTCGCATTTGTCATTGTTGTTATTGCGCTCGTTGCGTTTGCAATGCGTGAAGGGAGGGCGGCAATGGTAGCGCTTGTTGTGTCGCTTTACATGGGCTATGCGCTCTATAGTGTTTTTCCCTTTGGAGATATGCTTGTTGGGATTACGGGTAGTCAGCCGATTACCAATATCATTGTGTACGTCGTACTTACTTTTATTTCATACCTTTTGGTGCGACGTATTGGTGGCGGGGGATCAAGCACTATTCAGATGTTCCCGCTTGTGGTGTTGTGTCTTTTGACTGCGGGATTTGTTATGGCCCTTGGATACAGCGTGCTTGATGTAGACAAGCTCTATAACCTACCGCAGACTCTTGATCTTCTATTTGCGCCCAGAGAGTACTTCTTCTGGTGGTTTATAGCGCCGATTGTGGGGACGTTTGTGTTAGCGCGGTAGTACTTTTCTATTTGTAAAAGTGTGGTATTGTCACGCCAGAGGGGCATCGTGCCTCTATACCTGAACCTTAAAGAAGGATACACGGGATGGACCCGACTATGAGACCCTTGCTCGGCGTTCCCGTCGTTATCGGGAATGGAGAGGCCGTGTTCTACGTGGGTGACGAAAAGGTCACAATTGCTGCGCCTGAAACTCTCATGCGCGCTATTGCTGAACTTAGCGATGGCTCAAAGACCGTCGAAGACATCGTGGCAACCCTTGAGTCTAAGTGGGCTCGGGAGCCACTGCTCGGTCTTCTGAATGAACTACACGTACGATCACTCCTTGTTGATTACAGATTCTTTGCCGAATCCGCATGGAGGATGGCTCAGAATCCTTCAACACTATTACCAGTACTCACGGAGACAGAGGTGGACGCAGTCAGGGACAGCGCGCAAGCGCGACATCTGTCAGGTCGTCCACCTAACTTAACGTCGAGTGGCTCGTCGACGCTACGTAGTCTTTTGTCGCGACGAGTATCAACACGCAACTTCTCTGGCGAATCAATCGCCTACCAGCACATTGTGGACATGGCATGGAGCGCCTACGGAATGACCTGCGACGAACATCGTACGGTCCCTTCAGCTGGCGCCCTGTACCCGCTTACAATGCATGTTGCAATTCTCCAGGATATGGAAGAGCTGTCGCGCGGTGTCTACGAGATCTACGTCGGCACCGAAGAGAGCATTGGATTCACTCGTGTTTCCGATGACGCTCCTAAATTCGTACGCGCGTTTGCCGATCCGCTTATGGTGGAGAATGCATCGGGTGTATTCGCGTTCAGCGGTTCGTTCCGTGTAGCTGGTGAGAAATACGGGAATCGTGGAATGCTGTACGTGCCGCTCGAAGCGGGTCATGCCGCCCAGAATGTGCATTTGGCAGCGACTGAGCTTGGTGTAGCTTGTGTGGAGATCGGCGGGTTCGCCGAATCACTCCTCGCAGACGCGCTATGCCTGGAAGACCACTATCAACCACTGACTACGATACTTTTCGGCGTAGAAGCAGTGGGCCAACCTGGTGAAGCTTTGAAGACTCACTGGGTGACTCCCATGGCACAAAACTACCGGCCTCCGTTCACCATTGCACTTGCACGAGTGGACGAAAGACTGACGGAAGACTGGTCTTACGGAAGAGACAGCTCGCCCACGCTTGCACAAATCAAAGCGCACTCTGAAGCGCGGGAGTGGGCTGCCTGTGGAAGTGCGCCAGATACGCTCGTTAAGGCACGCTTCAATGATTTGGACACGGCAGTGGATCCGCGCTCAATCATCAGCTTCCATCCGTCTCAGTACCGCGTAAAAGGCTTTCCTTTTACCAGGTTTGATACAGACCTGGACTACCTCTGGACACAAGGCAGGGATGAGATGTCGGGTGACGCCGTACACATACTTGCCGACCTCGTCTACTTCACCGTAGAGTCGGACGCTCCCCCGTACGCGTATGCTAATTCTTCGGGAGTCGCTGCGCACCCTGACCGGCAACGGGCTATGGAGACGGCGACCCTTGAGCTTGTAGAGCGTGACTCATTCATGAGTGCATACTTTGCCAGTCTCATTCTGCCAACGATCTCAAATCACTCAGTAAATCTCGAGATACGGAAGCGGATCGAAGAATTAGAGAAAGCTGGCTTTAACGTGTGGATCAAGGATCAGACCCTGGATCTCGCGCCGGCCATTGCCGTCTTCGCTCAAAACGAGGAACTTGCCTTCACTACATGCGCCTCCTGCTCTCGGTTTGACCCTGCAATGGCACTTGAGCACGCCCTGATGGAAGTCGAGGCAGCGGTGCTGGCAAGGTTGCAAAATGGTCCTTCAGCGTTTATCCATCCAGAGAAGGTGGCAATGCCGTTAGATCATGGCGCTCTCTACGAGCAAGAACGTTTCTTCCGACGCGCTGACTTTATGGCTCGTACGGGCGAAATAATTGAACTAGAAAGGGCCGCACTGGGAGCAGCCTGTAACTGGGAGTCGTTGACTACGCGGTTCGCGGATAATGGGTGGCCTCACTTGACTGTTTCTCTAGCGCTCGCTGATTCGTTCGGCGGGAACAAGGGACTCAACATCATCCGATCCATTGTGCCTGGTATGGTGCCGATGACCTTCGGGTATCGACAAGAGCCAGCAGGCATGAGGAGATTGTATGAAATCAAGAAGAAACTGGGGCAAGGTGAACTCAGCTACAAGAGCTTACGGAGATTCCCACACCCGTTCGCTTAGGTACGCTACTAACTTGGGGTGGAAGCGAAAGCTCTCCACCCCAATTTTATTCCTGATAGCGTATTATAGTCAGTATGAAGAAAAGTGCCGTTGTATTAAATTTCTGCTTTCCTAAAATAACTAAGGACGTAAAAAATTCGTATAGCTTCATTAAGGCACTTACTTCCTTAATGAAGTCTAACGGCAGTATTAACTTTGCCGGTTATATAGAGGATGAGGACTTGGAAGCAGACCTCACCAATAGAATGGGAGACTTCAATCCCTTATCCTATAAACATTTAACTAGAGTCCAGAAGGAAAAAATTGAAGTTGCAGTCTTTCAGACGGTAAATAAGTGCTACAAGATTTTGCCTCACAGTGAGCTTCCTATCTACGTATTCATCTTTCCGTGGTTTCCGAGCTTAAGTGACTCAAAACTATTTAGGGGAGTAAATGCAGTAGCACCGCATTCAAGTGTCATTCATCTTTTTGTTGATGTTGAAAAATACACTCTTGTATCCGTTAAAGAAACTACTGCTCATGAGTACAATCATTTAACCTATTACATTAGAAATCGATCAAGTTCCTACAGCCTTCTAGAACACATGTTAATGGAGGGGCTTGCGGAAAGTTTTAGGGAAGATGTGGTCGGAGGTAAGCAAGCTCCATGGGCAACAGCCCTTACTCTCCAGGAAGCACAAAGACTCTATAAAACTATTAGAGAAAAGCTGTCTTCAAAAAGTAAAAAAAATAGGACGGACATATTGTTTGGTAACAAGAAGTACCCTCGCTGGATGGGTTACTCAATTGGGTATCACCTTGTTAGCGAATTCAGAAAAAGGAATCAAAAACTAACGTGGGAGGAAATTGAGACGATGAACGCAAAAGAGTTTATCTCTAAATGGAGATAGGGCGCCCAGCAAAAAGCCAGACGCCCTATCAACGGCGTTAGTGCTTGGGCTTGGTGTTGCACTTGCCGCCGCACTTGCCGTTGCCGCCGTCGCCACTGCGACATTGGCTTTGGAAGCGAACCTGAGCGTCGTTCGTACGACGCTGAGTGCTCACCGTCCAGCTGAATTGCTGGGAGCCTTTCAAACTACTCACCTCCTTCCAGGTGTGGAGATCAAGGGGTTCGATCTCATCTGGGCGAAAAGTACCATGTAGTACCTATATTGGCAAGTTATTGGCACCAATCATCTAACGCCTAGTTTATGAAGAATCCAGGTATACTTGAGCTAATGCTGAAGTACGTACGCATAGGGGCGTTTATGTTGGCACGATAGGTATGGGCCTAGTTGAGTCCTATTCGTTTAATAGTGGAAGTGAGGGTCCTCGACTTATCGTACTAGGTGCTATTCATGGAGACGAACCATGCGGTCCGGCAGGTATTGCTCGGATTATGGAGAAGCTTGATGCGGGTGAGATAACTCTTTTACAGGGTTCGGTGTGCTTTGTGCCCATCGCAAACCCAGAAGCATACAAGCAAGGGAAGAGAGAAGTTGGAGAGAATCTTAATCGCATACTGAGAAAGACTGACAACCCCACACTCTACGAGGCAAAGCTTGCGAACGAGCTTTGTGCACTTATTGATGAGAGTGACGTGATGCTTGATCTCCATTCAAGTTACGCACCCGGCCCAGTGAATCTATTTCTTGATTACCCTACAGACGAGAATGTTGCCCTGGCTATGTCGCTTGGACCTGAGTATTCAATCTATGACTGGCCTAAGGTCTATGAACAGAACCCACATGCATTCCAGTCACATACTAGTGACCACTACGCACATACAGCGGGGAAGTCAGGAATTCTTATTGAGTGTGGTCAGCATGATAACTCAGAGTCTGCCCTGGTCGCGGAGCACTCTATCCTACGTGTGTTGGTACATTTGGGTATGATTGCGGCAGCTGCAGGTCTTGAACTCATGCATGACGCAGGGACTGCAGTGCATATGAAAAGTATCTTTGCGCGCGAACATGAGGGAGATAAGTTACTCAAAGACTGGAGGCATCTTGAACTAATTCCTGCTGGTACTCCTATTGCTCAAAGAGAGTCGGGTGAGAGCGTAGTGTTTGATACGGATATTGTGATTATTTTCCCTAAACCATATGCGAAGGTGGGAGGCGAGTGGTTTTATGTTGGTGTGCTTTGTGCTTAGTAAGCGGATTGCACTTCCGAATTTGTGTTATATAATCTGAATAGTTGGTCACCTGTCCGACCACGCACATTTAACTTAAACCCCGGGAGGGTAGAATGAAGGCTGTAATGAAGAATACGCCCATCCGCCGTCTCGGAGCTCAACTCGGCTATTTAGCCGCAGTGGTCAACGCTGCAACTTTTGTCTGGTACAGCTTTGGAATCCTTAGCGGCGAAACGGAAACAAATCCCATCACTTGGTGGCTGTGGCTCGCTGAAACCTTTATTGGTCTACTGATCTACGCAGATCGCACTCGCGACACATCAAAGTGGCTTGCGGAGGCGATCTCGATGGTTGGAGTAACAATAGTCGGTGGTTATCTGATTTTCCAGGTGTTCGCCGGCCATCAGGAGGTAGTTCTTCACTCGGTGCAACCGATTGATTTCCTATCCGCGGGCCTTGCCGCCGTTGCCCTCATTTTCTGGATTAGTACTCGTAAGAGGTGGGGAGCCGGTGCGTCCTTGTGGGTATTCCAACTCGCGCTTTTCAGTGCAGCGTTTCCGCTCATTCGAGCTGTGGCTGCCGACCCGAGCTCAGAGCCATTCTGGCCATGGGCGTTATGGACCGGCGCATTCGTTCTTCAGGCTCTCTGCGCCATGCTCCGATGGGACGGAAAAGAACCACTTCTCAACCCCATCAACTACGCAGTGACTCATGGCCTCGTAGCCTGGATCATTTGGTTTGGGGCACTAAACTAGTTTCGTGGTGAGGTGAATTAACTTAGAGACGTTGCGTCCACTTGCGCAGCGTCTCTTTTTCCTTTTTCATACTGGACTTTTAGTGGAAAACAATGTTTGACACTAACTATATAAGGAACTATGTTGACTAAGATAGTGCTTATGCGGCAAATAAAAAAGCTCTCCTCCCTCGTCAAGAGTGCGCTGACGCGCAAACGTAAGAACGCTCAAGGTTCTTTTGATATATATTCTGATCTTAATTTTGACGAAGTTAATAGCCAAGCTCACTCGCTTGCAGACAGAATTGAAAGCGGGTTTGAAGAGTTGGCTCACATCCTTTTGGAATACGAGAGTTATGAGGTTGTTGTTGACGAGATTTCAAGAACTCTTGACCTTCTTAGAAACCTAGAGGAGAACAAGGCTTACTTTAAGCTGCGCGTAGGTGCTGTTACTACTTTTCTTCCGCGTAACCAGCCACTTTACGCACTTGCTTGTTTTGTAATTGTCCCTTCGCTAATGGCGAGTGAGGTAAGTTTTCGCATTCCTCACAGCATGCGTCACTTCTTCCCAAAGCTTTTAGCCTTCCTAGATATCTACAGTAGGTTCCCCAACATTCAAGTTTCTTCTCATCAAAGAACCGAGTTTCTCCAGGAACGTACTTCTTTGCTTGTGAATCCGGAGACAAAAGAGACCAAACCTTTGACCGACGTCGTCATTTTTACTGGTACTCCAGTCCATGCTGAGCAATTGAGATTTGTCTTTGACCAAAGAACACTTTTTATTACTAACGGCTCTGGACACAATCCCGTGGTAGTTAGTAAGGACGCGGACTTACACATGGCGATTGATGCAGTATTAACGCTTCAACTGTACAACCAGGGCCAGGACTGCGCTGCACCAAATGCTGTTCTGGTTCATTCAGATATATACACTGATTTCCTACGCACACTCCGTGATGAAATTAGAACTGTTAAAGTTGGGGACTACAGAGACCGACGATGTAGGGTCGGACCAATCAGTGATCCAAAGGACCTAGTTCGCATTCAGGACTTTCTTATAGACAATAGAGAGTGGCTTGATCCAACCACTCCGGGAATTATACGGGCATACGACGCAATACTTGAACCAACAATTATATGTAAACCACTAAAGGAGGGTGGTAATTACGATGAGATATTTGCACCCGCAATTTTCTTGCAAAAGTATGAAAAAGATTCTGACCTTGCACAGTATTTTGAGACTACGCGCTACGCGCAAAATGCAATGTACGTAACTACGTTCGGAAAGAGCGCTTATACAGACGCACTTAGTAATAGAGAAATAGACGGCAAGGTTCTCCATCCTGAGTCAACACTACTTCGCAATACACATTTGCATGCATACGGAATCGAGCGGGGAACACAACCATATGGAGGCAATGGTTATGGAGCATCAAACCTTTCGATATTAGGAAAAATTTACGCAAAACCAACGCTTCCTCAACGAGACATATACGAGTGGGTTGCAAAACCAATCATTGATGAAAATTCAATTGCCTCGCGCAAGCTGTCACTTCTTAAGTTTACTGAAACTCTGCAGAAAGACATTCCTAAATTGATGAAGATGAAGTCCACGGAAACGGCGGAACGAGTTACTGGCTTTGTTCTTGGTAGCTCTTATGTTGACCTTGAAACACTCAATCAAGACGGTCGTCGCTATGCTCCACTGACAGAAGAAAGCTTGCATCAACTCTTAGATGCACCAAATACTTCGTACATTGCAAAGATGAACTTACTTGATCTAGAGCAAGTGAGATCTCTTCGAGCGATGCTAAAGAAACCAAATACACTTTCTTTGGAGGAGTTTAGTACGGCGCTCTATGCTTGCGCTACCGAGCCAGAGATGTCTAATACCCAAAAAAGGGCCAAGCAACAACAGTTCTTCCTAAATTTGTATCAGCTCATGTTTGGCAAAACGTCTGGCCCTCGCCTTGCTCAATTCCTTCTTGAAGTGGACAGGGAAAGGGTATGTGCATTGCTCGATGTTTAACTCCAGAGCGTGCTAACATTTAGCCAACAGACCTACCGAAACTATGGAGACTAAGATTAAAACGAAGAAATTTAGATCTCTAATGTGGATTGGAACAGCTCTAGCTTTCTTTGCTGTTGCAATTGCCGTTCTTGCTTCATGGCTCCTTTACCAACAGACAATTGAGCTTTTGACTGAGAACCTTAGACAACGGCTACTCTCAATATCTATCACGCAGGCTGCAAATATTGACTCAAACAACCTGTTAGCGTTGCAGACCGAAGAAGACTGGAAGAAACCGGAGTGGTCGCGCGTTGTATCAAGGCTGAAGAAAGCGAAGGAAGGTAATCCGAACATAGTCTTTATGTACATCTTCCGCAGAAGTGCGGAAGATCCATCCAAGATGGAGTTTGTGGCTGATGCGGAATCAATTAATCCTTACGCAAACAGCGACGAGGATCCGACTAACGACGTTGATGCTAACGGAGACGGAATTATTGATCCGGAAGGCGCTGACTACTTGCAATGGCCAGGTCAACCATATGACGAAGCAGTTGATATCCCGGAAACTGTTGCCGCATTCGATGGACCGTTAACTGCTACTGAATTGTATGAGGATTCCTATGGCCAAGTTTTGTCTGGTTACGCTCCAATTAAGGATGATGCAGGAAATGTAGTTGCGATTCTTGCTACTGACATCAAGGCGAACGACTTCCTTACAGTTACAAGACAGACTCTGTATCCGTTTCTCGTGTTTATTACATTCCTCATTGTAATTATTACTTTCCTGTCTGCGACACTTGTTTTCCTATGGAAACGACGCGCAGAAGAATTCGCTGAGCTTGATAGGCTTAAGGACGAGTTCTTGTCTGTTGCTACTCATCAACTCCGAGCTCCCATTACAGCAATTCGAGGATACGCAGCAAATATGCTGGATGGCACGTACGGACCTGTCGTTCAATACTTTGTAGAGCCGTTGAGTGTCATAAAGGAGTCAACTCGACTCATGGCAAGCTCCATTGACGACTATCTTAATATCTCGCGAATAGAGCAAGGAAGAATGAAGTACGAGGTGAGCACGTTTGATATTGCAAATCTGGCTAAGAAGGTAGTGCATGAGCTTACGCCCGTTGCTAGCTCAAGAAAGCTCTCACTTACTTATTCTGGCGAGGAATCCGTTAATGTTCGTGCGGACGTAGGAAAGATGGGACAAGTTATCACAAACCTCATTGATAACGCGATCAAATATACTCAATCTGGTTCTATTGAAGTTGCAGTTGAGAAGCGTGGCAATTTTGTGCGCTTAACAGTCAAAGATACGGGAATCGGAATTTCTCAGAAGGACATCTCAGCGTTGTTTGAGAAGTTCAAGCGTGCTCGCGATGCAAACCGAATCAACACTACAGGAACTGGACTCGGTCTATATGTGGCAAAGATGCTTGTGCTCGGAAATGGTGGGAAGATCTGGGTGGAATCTGATGGAGAAGGTAAGGGTAGTAGATTCATATTTGAGCTCCCTGCATAACCCCCGTGCTATATTCATCCCTATATGGATCTCATCCAGGAACTGAAAGACCGTGGGCTTGTTGAGCACACCTCAGCTGACATAGAAAAGATACTCGGTACCAAACGTACGGTATATCTGGGCATTGACCCTTCCGCTGACTCTCCTCAGATTGGTAACCTCGCGGTCATACTGCTCATGAAGCGCCTCGGCATGGCCGGACACAAACTCATATTCATTGTAGGAGGAGGAACCGGCATGATTGGCGACCCGCGCGAGAAAGGCGAGCGTTCACTACTTGACGCTAAGACGCTAAAACACAACACCGAAGGACTACGCCGTAATTTGAAGCGCGTACTAGGAGGCGCAACGTTCCGCTTAGTTGATAACGCTGAGTGGCTCACCAAGATTGACCTCTTCACCTTTCTACGCGACATCGGCAAACACTTCACCATAAACGACCTCATCAAGCGCGACACCATTAAGAAACGTCTTGATACACCTGACGAGAGCATTTCATACACTGAGTTCACATACGCACTTCTGCAAGGCTATGACTACCTCGTACTTAATAAGAAGTACGGTGCAGACCTCCAGGTTGGGGGAAGCGACCAATGGACCAACATACTCTCAGGCGTTGACCTTATTAGAAAGAAGGAAGGAAGAGAGGTCTTTGCCTTTACCATTCCACTGGTCACCGACAGTAGTGGAAAGAAGTTTGGGAAGTCAGAGGGGAACGCTATCTGGCTTGATCCGAGCAAAACCTCACCATTCCTGTTCTACCAGTTCTGGCTCAACACACCGGACGATGTGGTAGAGCGATACCTCAAGATATACACCTTCATGCAGTTGATTGAGATTGGTGCGCTTATGGAGCTTCACAGCAGGAACCCCGGCAAGCGGGAAGCGCAAAAGATGCTGGCCAAACTCGTGACCGAGATTGTGCACGGTGCGCAGAATGCGCAGAGTGCCGTTTCTGTCACCGAAGTCCTCTATGGGGGCAAGTCGCTTCAGGGCCTCACCGCCCACGAGCGCACCCTCCTTCTCTCTGAAGCTCCCTCAGCCAAAGTCTCTAAGACTGAGCTTGCGAACGGGTACTCAGTCGTTGATGCACTGGTCAAAACAGGCCTTGCAAGCTCCAAATCTGACGCTAGACGCGTGATTGAAGGCAAGGGGGTGTCTGTGGCGGGGGAGCCTATGGAAGTGCCTGACGGGCTTCTCGCCACCGCCCACTTTACGGGTGGTCTTGCCCTTATAAAGAAGGGAAAACAGCTGGCGGTGCTTTCAATTGAAAAATAGGTATGGATACTGAATACGAGGCAACATTCTGGCCAGTTGAGCGAGAATGGATTTTGGATCGGCTTAAAAAAGCAGGAGCATCTCTGATATATCCTGACCGTTTTATGCGTCGGTTTGTTTTCCACCCTCCTCTTAATTCCAATCTTGGGAAAGCGTGGGGTCGCGTGCGAGACGAGGGGGACAAGGTAACACTCAGCATCAAGCGCTCCGGTGCCACTATTGCAGACCAAAAGGAGATTGAGATTGGCATTGACGATTTTGATACTGGAGTTGCTCTTATGAAAGAAATGGGCTGGATGGAAAAGGCATACCAGGAAACACGTCGAGAACTGTGGACGTTGGATGAGGTCTCTATAACCATTGATACATGGCCGTTCATCCCGCTACTTGTTGAAGTGGAGGGTAATTCTGAAGAGGCAGTACGTTCAGTTGCTGAGAAGCTTTCATTCAAGTGGAATGATGCGATATTTGAATCTATAGACGTACTCTACGCAAAACACTATGGCATTGGCGATTCTTCGGCAATACGAGCAAACCCTCCACAACTCGCCTTTAGTGGCCCGAATCCGTTCGAACAATAAACCTGGTAAACAAAGGTTCTACTTGCTATAATGGTCCTCATGCGTCGGTGGCAGAGTGGTCAATTGCACTTGGCTGTAAACCAAGCGGATTTATCCTACGCAGGTTCAAATCCTGCCCGGCGCACCGTATAAAAGTATTCGAATTTGACTCCTAAGATAAGGACATGAAGCACCACATGAAGCTTTCAGCCAAGCCGTTTAATCTCGTAAAGCGAGGGGAGAAAGTTATTGAATCCAGACTTTTTGATGAAAAGAGAAAGAAGTTGGACCTTGGGGACATTATTACTTTCACTAACAGTGAAGACCCAACCCAAGTAGCGGAGTTCTGCGTTATAGGTCTGTTGCGTTATAACAAATTCGAGGATTTGTTTGCGGACTATCACCCTTCAATGTTTGGAGGTACCAGTGAATCTGAGCTCCTAAAGGAAATCAAACAATTTTATTCAGACGAGGAAGAAACTGAGTTTGGTGTTGTAGGAATAAAGCTTGGCTCCGTTGACTAAAGTGTTATAAGATTGTATATTGTCATCGCACCAAATGGTGGTGCTCACCCTTTGTTGCTCAGGGCAATAAGCCCAGCAACGATCAGAAAAGGAGTACGTTGAGATGTCTATATCGATTAGGGAAGTTGAATTTCGCGACCTTTCTGTTGTCGCGGAGATGATGCATGAAGCACTTGAGCCGTTCTACGGAGGCGACCACCGAGCACATGCAAGACGTATCGTCGAAACTTCCTCCCAAGGAAGAAAGGACACGAAGGGACACTTCTCGGCTGCTCAGATTATGTTTGTCGCCGAGAAAAATGGGCACATCGTCGGGTTACTGAATTTTGTCGTAAAGTACCAAGGTACTCTTAAGATAAGTCCTTTAATCGTCCGCGAGAGCGAACGAGGAAAGGGAGTTGGTCGACTCTTGTTTGCAAAAGTCCTGGAGCATGCTCTGAAAAATGACGTTCGCCAGATATATTGCACTGTCTCAGCGAAAAATCGTCTGGCGCTTGAGTACTTTCTCACACAAGGCTTCGTTCAAGCAGGTAGGGCACGACTTCACTACCGTGTTGATTTGGATGAAATTATGCTTTACAAGATTGTTGAGCACCATGACATTCAATTCAAGGAATCGGTTTTCTCAGTTATTCCTATGAGTGACGAAGATTCTGCGCAGGTGCGGTCCATGATTCTCTCGCGACTTCCAGAACACTTTGAAGGAGTAGACGAATCATGGGTAGACGCCTTGTTCGCAGGTTACGCTAGAAGAAACAGCGGTGACCCAAACGAAAAGTATAAGTTGATTTGGGTCGCGAAATCGACCAATGGAAAAATATTGGGAGTGGCGGCAGCGACCCCAAAGAAGGGGAAACCCATAAAGTTGATGCCTCTTCTTGCAGAAACAATTGAAGCGTTTTGGGCCCTTGTTTCGGAATTGCCGGGTCTATTGTGTGAGTATGGTCACAAGCTATACACACATACCGTTCCGACAGGAATTGAGGTCGAAACTTTTCAGCAACACGGCTGGCAGATTGAGGCCATGATGCCTGAGTCCTATAAACCTGGTGTGGTGACCCAGCAATGGGGCCTCACTCTTGAGGGAAACATTATGAAAACAATGCGCGTCAAGCATCAGTACTTTGCAAGCATCATGGCCGAAACCAAACCTCTTGAGGTGCGGGTTGGCTACGAGAACATCAAGCGAATCAAGGTGGGTGATCGTATCCAACTTGAATCGAATCGTGAGACTGGTGTCGTTGAAGTGACTGGAATCCGTGTCTATAGCACCTTCGAGCAAATGCTCAAGAAAGAGAACCCTGGACACATCGTCCCAGAAAACTCTGCAGACGCACTCAAGGTTCTGCAAAGGATTTACCCTTTAGAAAAAGAATCCCTGGGTGTGTACGTGTTCTCTCTGAAAGTCATCGGCCATCCTGCTTCTTAGTCTAAAAGTAAATTTGTATATAACTTGCACCGCGCTCAAAGCGCGGTGCTTTTATATAGTTGGCCCTCGAGGTTAATCGAGGGCCATTCTTCTTCAATATGCGTCTCAATCTTCAAGAAACTTCAACGACCCGGTCCTTGTGTTTGTTGCGTATCGTATGAACACTCTCTTTTGGGCAAGGCGACTATCATTTCTTACGCCTAGGCCTTCAATATTCCAGTTGTTCCCAGAATCATTCGCTGCCTGAACACTAGTTATTCGTACACAATACGGTTCGGCGTCCGAGTCAAGAATAAAGTAGACTCTTCTGTGCTGTTTTCTATCAAACAAGCCTGCACTCAAGTCCCATTTTTCCGGACCAGAGAGAATAGAAGTTTCGTTGATTTGCGAGGCCATTTGGCTTCTCCCAAAGATAGACCTCTGTGAAAGGGCAGAGACCAAACCCTACTGCAAATATAATACAAATATAAGTAAATTAGTCAATAGCTGATGCTCACTATTCAAGGCATACGAAATCAGCAATTTACTTTATTACTAGCACGTCAAACAACAATCTCTCTTTAAGTCTAAGTAGGCTAGATTTTCAATTATTGAAAAGTAAATGCTAA
The DNA here is from genome assembly GCA_964426785.1 of uncultured Candidatus Saccharibacteria bacterium. GTDB lineage: Bacteria > Patescibacteriota > Minisyncoccia > Phycocordibacterales > Phycocordibacteraceae > C7867-001. The sequence continues at coordinate 14,475 of CAYRRU010000003.1, forward strand.
TGTATTTCTATGACCCAGAAACCAGTCCTCCTCTCCGGCATTAAACCAACCGGGGAACTCCATATTGGTAACTACTTCGGCGCTCTGCGTCAGTTTGTTGAACTCGCGCACAAAGGCGAACACGAGATTTTCGTGATGATTGCTGACTACCATGCACTTAACTTTGTACAGAACGCGGACGATATGCGCTCACTAACCAATGATCTTTTGGTAAGCTACATGGCTGCCGGACTTGATCCTGAGAAGGTAACTATCTTCAAACAGTCAGACGTACCCGCGCACACTGAGCTTGCATGGATTTTTGATACCATCACCACCGTTCCGTATCTTGAGCGCGCGCACGCGTTCAAAGACGCCGAAGCCAAAGGAAAGGAAATCTCTGTCGGCACCTTTAACTACCCCATGCTTATGGCCGCAGACATTCTGCTGTATGGCACGAGTGTGGTTCCTGTGGGACAAGATCAAAAGCAACACATTGAGTACGCGCGTGATACGGCAGAGAAGTTCAACCGTATCTTTGGCGAGACCTTCACGCTCCCTGAGCACCTCATCATGGAGGAGGTTGCGGTTGTGCCAGGTATTGATGGACAGAAGATGTCCAAGAGCTACGGGAATACTATTGGTTTGTTTGCGTCCCGCGAGGAGCTTACCGAACGCGTCATGTCTATTGTCACCGACTCAACAGGTGACACGCCTGAAAACGTGTACGCAATACACCGACTCCTTAAGAGTGAGAGTGAGCTTGCGCCTCTATACGAAGAACACAAAGGAAAGTACAAAGCACTTAAAGATGCACTCGTTGAAGACCTTGATGCATTCATCGCACCGATGCGTGCGCGCTATGAGTCACTAAAGAGCGACCACACACTCCTGAAGCGTGTACTTGAAGAGGGTGCTGAGCGAGCACGTGCTCGTGCAAATACAAAGATGGATATGGTACGCCGAGCAATTGGGGTTGCGTAATGCACTCCTAGACACTTGCAAGTTTATAGAGTGGCGCGATGATTAGACATTAGGTGTCACAAGGGAGAGCGCCATGCTCGTCACGTATATGACCCTCGCTGGGTCGTTTCTTGTCGCGGCGTTGGTAACTCCCTTCGTCGTGCTCAGTCAGCCTCGCAAGAGGTTTACCAATAACGAAGACAGGCGCATCGCCACTCCGTTCGCCATCTGCACCGCGTGTGCGGCGCTCGGCGCCTTCTTCGTACTTCTGAGCTTCCTAGAGGCAAAGAAGGAATGGTAGCTGCCGCCCACGCACTTTTCGCGTGGGCGTGCTACTTTATAGCTATATGACTGACCGGACTGCAATTAGTGCCCTTGGCGAGCACATAGGTGAGCGCGTTTCTATAGAAGGATGGGTTGACGTACGACGTGACCAGGGAAAGCTTGTTTTCTTTGATTTTCGCGATGTCTCAGGAGTGGTGCAGGGCGTGGTGCTTCCCGGCGAAGCAGAAGCCATGGAAGCGGCAAAAGATATCCGCAACGAGTATGTGGTGCGCGTTGAGGGAATCGTAAACGAGCGTCCACAAAAGAATGTTCAGGAAGGAAAGCAAAATGGAAACATTGAGCTTGAGATCAAAGCACTCACCGTACTCTCTGCATCAGAGCCCCTGCCGTTTGATCTTGATGCGGAACTTAATCTAGATACGTATCTGGACTACATGCCGCTCACACTTCGCAGTCCCCGCGCGCGCGCTGTCTTCAAAGTCCAGTCAGAGATTGCTCGTGCATACCGCGCATTTCTCAACTCGAAGGGCTTCACCGAGTTCCAAGCACCAAAGTTGATTGGAGACGACGCTGAAGGGAGTGGGGAGGTGTTTGAAGTTCCGTACTTCTACGGAAAGACAGCGCACCTTGCAACCTCTCCTCAGCTCTATAAGCAGATCATGGTTGGCGTGTTTGAGCGCGTGTTCTCCATCGGTATTGTGTTCCGTGCAGAAAAGCACAGCACCTCAAGGCACCTGAACGAATACACCTCTATGGATGCCGAGTTCGGATTCATCAAAGACCATACCGACATCATGGATATGGAGAACAAGCTCATGCGCTATATAGCGGGTGAGTTGGAAAAGAGTTGTGCTGCGGAGTTTGCACTCCTTGGCGCGACTATCCCCGAGGTTCCAGAAATTATTCCTCGCATGAAGCTCCGCGAGGCACAGGAACTTATTTTCAAAGAGACCGGCAAAGACAAACGCACGGAACCTGATCTTGATCCTGAGGACGAGCGATGGTTGTGTGACTGGTCAGCACGTACACAGGGCAGCGACTTTGTGTTTGTGACGCACTATCCGGTTTCCAAGCGTCCGATGTATACCTTTGAGGACCCAGATGATCTTGGCTACACTCGCGGGTTTGATCTTCTATTCCGTGGTGTTGAGATCACCACCGGTGGTCAGCGACGTCATGAGTATCAGAACCTCATAGACGGTATCAAGATGAAGGGACTAGACCCTGAGAAGTTCTCGTACTATCTCCAAGCCTTCAAGTACGGCATGCCGCCACACGGTGGATGGGGCATGGGACTTGAGCGTCTCACCGCAAAGTTCCTCAACCTTGGAAACGTGAAGGAGGCAACACTCTTCCCACGAGACATCAATCGCATAGACACACTACTGTCTGACGACGGGTCTTCTCAATAACTATGAAAATAACCTTCTCAAAGAAAGCACTCACTGAACTCCCTAAAGACGTGGTGCGTGTGCGCCTCACCGAAGATGATCGTGGCGTGCGCCGCATTGTTCGCGAGAACGGGTGCGACACGCTTGAGATGGGAGTGGGGAATGGAAGTGAGATGAATCAACGTCGGTTCATCACGCTGACTCGCGCGCTCATACAATCCGCAAAGCAACACAAGGCAAAGTGTATTGCTGTGAGTTTTGACGACGCAAAACTCTTCAAGAATCTCAAAGCGACTACTCCTGAGCGTTTGATAGAACTTGCATGTGAGAACTTTGAGATGGCGAACTTTGAGTACACGACATACAAAACCAAGCCCAAGGACGGATGGAACGAAGTTGAGGAAGTACTTATAACTCAAGCTTCTTCAAAGTCACTTATTGAAGCAGTGAAGCGCGGTCAGGAGGTAGGGAGGGCGGTGAATGCCTGTCGTGCACTTTCAAACACGCCTGGAGGCGAGATGACACCCAAGATGCTTGCGCGTGCAGCTAAGCAAGCGGCCAAAGATCTTCCCATCACAGTTACGACACTCACCAAGACCCAAATAGAGAAACTCGGCATGGGCGCACTCCTTGGTGTTGCACTTGGCTCAACCGAAGATCCTTCTTTTACCATCATGGAATACAAGGGTTCAACCGATAAACCAATCGTCTTAGTTGGAAAAGGTATTACCTTTGATTCAGGAGGTCTTAACCTCAAACCCTCAAACGGAATTTATGAAATGCACATGGATATGTCAGGAGCCTCCGCGATGCTCCACACCGTCGTGCTTGCCGCAAAGCTCAAACTAAAGAAACACGTCATCGCACTCCTTCCGGCAGCGGAGAACATGCCGTCAGGAAACGCTGTTCGTCCAGGAGATGTACTCCGTTCTCTTTCAGGAAAAACGATTGAAGTATTGAACACAGACGCCGAAGGAAGACTCGTGCTCGCAGATGCCCTCACCTACGCCAAGCGCTTGAAACCAAGTGTCGTCATTGATGCTGCAACACTTACGGGAGCAGCACACATTGCGCTTGGTAACTACGCGAGTGCGCTTATGACACGGGACGATGCTCTGGCCGACACCCTTGCAACGCTTGGTGAGGAGAGTGGGGAATACGTATGGCGCCTGCCACTGTGGGACGAATATGAAAGCTCTATCAAGGGAGTGTTTGCTGACTTGGCGAACGTTGCGGTGAACGGGAGTAGGTATGGAGGCGCTATTGAAGGCGGTATCTTCCTCTGGCAGTTTGCACGAGACCTTGACTGCCCGTGGGCACACATTGATATCGCACCACGCATGACGAGTGTTCACGGCGACGAGCTTGCTAAAGGTGCTGCAGGAGCCCCTGTACGCCTCCTTATTCGCTTTATAGAGACATGGAAAGCGTAACTGGCTACACCGTTCGGGTTTCTGCCTACGAAGGCCCTTTTGAGCTTTTGCTTGATCTTATTGAGAAGCGGAAGCTTCTGGTGAACGAACTGTCCCTCTCTGAGGTAACGGATGATTTTATTGCACACGTTCGCGGACAAGCACAATTCCCCATGGAAGAGGCAGCAAATTTCATTGGCGTTGCGGCAACACTTCTCCTTATCAAGTCCCGTTCACTTATCCCCGCACTTACTCTTTCAGAAGACGAAGAGGAGGATGTGGAGGATTTGAAGCGCAGACTTCGTATCTATGAAAGTGCACGTGAGGCGTCCCGCGAATTGTCTCGGGTATTTGGAAAGACGGTACTCGTCTCGCGCGGAGAACGCTCCCCAGAACCTATGTTTGCGCCCTCCCGAGACCTTGGTACTGATGTACTACACAAAGCGCTTGAGAACCTTCTTACGACACTTGAGAAAGTAGAGGAGCTTCCGGAAGCGCGTGTGCGTCCACTCGTTACCATTGAGGAAATGATGGATCGGCTTACCACACGCGTGCAGAGTGCACTTAACCTGACCTTTAAAGAGTTTGCCGGAGACGCCACTGAGAAGGTGGAAGTGATTGTCTCGTTCTTGGCGCTCCTGGAGCTCGTTAAGCAGGGGATTGTGAGCGCAGCGCAACATGACCATTTCACCGAGATCAAGATTAGTAACGCGCAGGCAACAGTGCCTAAGTACGGATAGGTATGAGACAGGTATTTGTTATCCACGGTGGCAACACCTATGAAACTCGTGAAGAGTTTTTAGAGTATCTGCGCACTGAACCCGTTGAACTTAATCGTCTCAAACCAAAGCAGGACTGGAAAGCTAATTTGCAGAATACTCTCGGAGAGGACTACGAAGTCTACTTACCTCAGATGCCTAACAAGCAGAGTGCAAACTACGAGGAATGGAAGTTGTGGTTTGAGCGCATTGTGCCACTTATGACTGGTGAACCTATTTTTGTTGGTCATTCGCTCGGCGGTCTCTTTCTTGCAAAGTATCTCTCCGAAGAGACATTTCCTCTTCAACTACGAGGAGTGTTTCTTATAGCGCCACCATTTGACTACGATACAGAATCTTCAGAGTCTCTTGCATCATTTGCGCTCCCAAAGACGTTGTCAGCGTTTGCAGATCAAGTGAAGATGATTCAGCTGTATCACAGTGCGGACGACGCTGTCGTTCCTATTTCAAACTTGGCTGGATATCAAAAGGCTCTCCCGTATGCACGTGCATCAGTGTTTGCTGACCGAGGACACTTCAATCAAGAATCATTCCCCGAACTTATCGCCGACATCAAAGCACTAGGCTAGGACGAATAGGAAGAACGCGACCGCAAGCACGATGCGGTATATACCAAACGGTATGAACGTATGCTTTTTCACAAACCCGACGAGTAGCTTCATAGAGAGGAGCGCAACGATGAGCGAGGTACCAAATCCAATAGCAAGGAGTCCATATCCTTCAGAGGGGAATGAGTCGGCACTTTTAAGTATGTCGTAGCCCGTGGCTGCGAGCATCGTTGGGACAGCAAGAAGGAAGGAGAACTCCACAATGGTCGCGCGTCGCATACCAACCAACAACCCGCCGACAATAGTAGCGGCCGAGCGGGATACTCCTGGGATCATGGCTATGGACTGGAACAGACCGACCAAGAGCACCTGACCGTAAGGGAGTGTTCGTATCTCCTGACCCTCCTCCTCTGACTCCTTATGCAGAAGTTCAAACACAATAAGGGCAATACCTCCAAGAAAGAGTGCGCCTACCACAATCATTGAGTTACCAAGCAAGTATCCTTTGATGACTTTATAGAGGGTAAAGCCCAAGATACCGGTTGGAATAAAACCAACCACCAAACGCTTCAGTACTTCAATATCCAAGAACTTGCGCCAGTAGAGTATGACGACAGCTAGAATCGCACCCAGCTGAACGGCAATCATAAAGCTCTTCACAAACTCAGTAGAGGGGATACCCAAGAGCTCACTCACCAGAATAAGGTGTCCTGTGGAGGAAATGGGGAGGAACTCCGTAAGTCCCTCAACGATGCCCAGAATGACGCTTTGGAGGATATCCATGTGTTCCTGCATTATAACCACACTCCTGTTGTTTGCCCGCCCTGATTACTGAGGTATTCTAGAGGTACTATGCCACTTTCTCCCGCCGAGACACTCGAAGCGGTCCTGTTTGCTGCAGGCGAGCCTATCACCAAGCGAAGGCTCGCTGGATTGTTTGGTGTGTCTATAGATATGCTTGATAAAGCAGCAGAGGAGTTACGCACAAATCTTTCCGGCCGCGGCATCACTCTTGTCACCACCGAAGAAGAGATGGAACTACGTACATCTCCAGAGAGCTCTGAGATAGTGAAGAAACTACGGGAGAGCGAAATGTCGCGCGATCTTGGAAAAGCTGGACTTGAAGCACTCGCTATTATTCTCTATCAAGGAAGCGCCACCCGCGGAGAGATTGATTGGGTGCGTGGGGTAAACTCAGGAGCAGCTATTCGTTCTCTTTTGCTTCGGGGACTTATTGAACGTACTGAGGATCCTGAGGATAAGCGCCGTGCGCTCTATACGACAACCGTAGACGCACTCGCACACCTCGGCGTATCTCGTAAAGAGGACCTTCCTAACTACGCTCATTTTGCACAAGCACTCAAAGACAGTGTTGAAACGTCTGCAATAGAACATGAATCTTAAATCATTTATAGAACGCATAAGCCAGAAGGACCGCGTCTGGTGGCAGGCAGGTACGGCACTCATTATTTGTACTCTTCTCTTAGGGGGCATTGCTCTATTCGCACCAAAGGCAAAGGAAGCACCTAAAGCTGAAGAGGTTGTGGTGACACCAAAGCCTGACGCCTATCAAGACATTCGCCTCCAAGGTTCGGCAGCCATTGTGTACGACCTGAAGACAGGGCAGACACTTTATGAACGAAACGCAGAGGCACAGCTTCCACTCGCATCTCTTACCAAACTATTGACCCTCTACGCGGCCGCTGACTCACTAAGCGACACTACACAGGTACCACTCACCGCAACAGCGCTTTCAGCTGAAGGGGAGAGCGGGTTTATTGAAGGGGAGTCATTTATGTTCAAAGACCTTGCACGACTTGCACTCGTTGCTTCCTCAAACGACGCGGCAGCTGCCATTGCAGAAGCTGCACAGAAGAAAGTAGGTGTTGCAGGATCCGCACTCCTTGCAAGCGCGGCCCAAGCGGCACATCTCTCGCAAACCTATGCGCTCAATGGTACTGGTCTTGATGAGGACACAAAGATATCGGGCGGATATGGTTCTGCAAAAGATGTTGCACTCCTTGCGGGAGCACTTCTTGAACGCGCTCCTGATCTTGCACGTGCATCAACATTGTCTAGCGTGACGGTGACGTCAAACAACGGAATTGTGTACACCATGAAGAACACGAATCAGGGGGTGGTCCGCGTTCCGGGCGTACTTCTTTCAAAGACTGGGTTTACCGATCTTGCAGGAGGAAATCTGGTTGTGGTGTACGACACGGGCATGGGGCATCCCATTGCGGTCGTTATCTTGGGTTCAACCATTGATGGACGGTTTGTTGATGTGGCACGCTTGATTGACGCAACACACGCACACTTTGCTGGAACAACGCCATGATATTTGATGCTGCACGAGTACTCATACCGTTTGTGATTGCGTTTGCGATTGGTATTGGTACCGCGCCCGTTCTAACTCATTTTCTATACAAGTACAAAGCGTGGAAGAAGGTAGGGGGCAAGCAGAAGGGAATGGGGGACGGCAACGGCACACCACTTTTTAATGAGCTCCATAAGGAGCGGGAGGTGAACACACCCCGCATGGGAGGCATCCTGGTGTGGAGCACCGTTGCGCTCACCGCACTTCTTCTCGTACTCCTTGCGTTTGCGTTTGGTGGAGCGTTCCTTGATCTTAACTTCATAGATCGCAGTCAAACTTGGCTTCCTCTTTTTGCGTTATTGGTAGGAGGGTTTGTAGGTCTTATTGATGACTCACTGGAGATTACCCAGTCAAAAGGAGGGCTCTCGCTTCCGAAGCGGCTCTTGGTTGTTGCCGCTTTTGCAGCATTTGCTGGATGGTGGTTCTACGCCAAGCTCGGGGTCGCTGCCGTGGGTATTCCATTCTTTGGCATACTTCCACTCGGTATGTTCTTCATTCCGTTCTTTGTCATTGTTGCTTTGGCGCTCTACGCAAGCGGTGTGATTGATGGCATTGATGGACTTGCAGGTGGTGTGTTCGCGATCATCTTCATGGCGTACGCGGGTATCGCCTTTGCGCAGGAACAGACAGCGCTTGCAGCGTTCGCGGCAACCGTTTCAGGCGCACTCTTCGCGTTTACGTGGTTCAACATCCCGCCCGCCCGATTCTATCTCTCTGAGACCGGTACGATGGCCTTAACCATGGCGCTTGCCGTCACCGCATTCTCAGCTGATGTGCTTGGAGAGGGAGTTGGTGTTGCTGTGCTTCCTATCATTGCGTTCCCACTTGCTGCAACGGTCGCTACGAGCGCACTCCAAGTGATCTCAAAGAAAGTGTTCAAGAAGAAACTATTCCAGATTGCTCCCATTCATCATCACTTTGAAATGATGGGGTGGCCCGCGTACAAAGTGACGATGCGGTACTGGGTGGTGACGATTATTGCGGGCATATTCGGCGTTGCGTTAGCACTTCTTAAATAACATACCTATGAAAAAGATATTGAGCGTTAATCCAAAGTCAGTTGCGAAGGTATTTGCGGTTATGTACGGCGTTATGGGCATTGTTATGGGCGCCATTATGCTCTTCACTACACTGTTTGCGGGCTTTGAGATTCTTGCAGTAGTGTTCGCGCTTATCGTTCCTATACTGTATGCCGGCATGGGCGCAGCGTTTGGGTTTGTGTCCGCATGGCTATATAACGCAATTGCAAAGCGTGTTGGCGGCATTGAGATAGAGGTTGCATAAGTACCCATGAAGCTCTCTGGCGACAGACTCTTCGCGTTCCTCACCATCATTCTGGTGGTGATGGGGATTGCGATGTTCTCGTCAGCAGCTCTTGGTCTTCTTGCGCGAGCAGATGGGGCACCATGGAAGCTTGCCATCACACAGCTCGTTGTTGGACTTCTACCGGGTATCGCTATTTTGATTGCGATACGGTTTATGGACCCCAAGCTACTCCTTAAGTGCATTGTGCCCTTGTATGTTGGGAGCATTATTCTGACCGCACTTGTGTTTGTGCCGGGACTTGGCCTCACGACTAATGGCGCAACCCGATGGCTTGATCTTAAGGTGATCACGGTTCAACCTGCAGAGTTTTTGAAGATTGGCGTCATTCTTATGCTGTCGGTATACCTCGCCAACATGAAGCACAAGATTCATGAGTGGAAGTATGGTCTTCTCCCGCTTGGACTTATTGTTGGCATTCCGTCACTCATACTCCTTGCCCAACCAAACACCTCTACCGTGCTCATTATTGGTGCAACCTCCGTTGCATTGTATTTCCTTGCAGGAGCACGACTACGTGATTTCGTGGTTATTGGTCTTGTCTGTCTTATTGCACTTGCAGGCCTCATCGCCACACGCCCATACCTCATGAGTCGTGTAACCACGTTCTTCTCGCCTTCAGACAATGCACTCACGAGCGGCTACCAAATCCAACAGTCGCTCATTGCAATTGGTTCAGGAGGTCTGCTTGGACGCGGGTATGGGCAGAGTGTGCAGAAGTTTAACTATCTTCCAGAGCCCGTCGGGGACTCGGTGTTTGCGGTGTATGGCGAAGAGTTTGGATTCCTTGGCGCTGTTTTCCTCATACTTCTCTTTGCTGCGTTTGCGGCGCGCGGTCTCATGATTGCGGCCGAGGCGTCTAATACGTTTGGAGCCTTAGCTGCCAGTGGCCTTACTCTATTGATTACGTTCTCAGCCTTTATGAATATTGGGGCCATGCTTGGCGTGCTTCCGCTTACCGGACTGCCACTTCCGTTCGTCTCACACGGAGGAACGGCCCTTGTATGTGTGTTGGCGTCTGTGGGTATCATTTTGAACATCGCTGCGCACCGAACCAAGAGACGAAAATCTGCATAGTTTGGGCCGTTTGTTGATGGTATACTTGTCCCTATCATATGAAAATCGTATTTACGGGAGGAGGCACGGGAGGACACTTCTATCCCATTATTGCCGTTGCTGAGGCAGTGCGTGATTTGGCGAGTGAGCACCGACTCATCGCGCCAAGACTTTTCTTTATCGCACCAACGCCCTATGACGAGGAGGCACTCTTTGCAAACGAGATTATGTTCGTAAAGTGCTCAGCAGGGAAGATGCGCCGATACCACTCCATTCTCAATTTCACGGACCTGTTTGTGACACTATGGGGAACACTGACCTGTGTCATATCACTTTTCCGTATTTATCCTGACGTCGTGTTCTCCAAAGGTGGGTACACAAGCGTGCCGGTCGTGCTTGCGGCGCGCATTCTTGGTATTCCTGTCATCATCCATGAGTCAGATTCAAAACCAGGCAAAGCAAACCTGCTTGCGTCAAAGTTCGCGGTGCGCATTGCACTCGCATTCCCGAGTGCAGCCTCATTCTTTCCAACCAAAGTGCAGGGCAACATCGCCATAACGGGTATTCCACTACGCAAGAAGCTTGCCGAGCTTGATGGGGTAGCGGGAGTTGAATTTCTTAAGCTTGATACCAGCGTACCTACCGTACTTATCCTTGGCGGCTCATCGGGCTCCAAAAAGATAAATGAAACAGTGCTTGCCGGTCTCATTGATTTGGTCGCAAATGTTAATGTCGTACACCAGACAGGGAAAGATAATTATGCTGACGTAGAGCGCACAGCGCGCGTCATTTTGGACGGCAATCCATACGGATCTCGTTATCACGTGTTCCCGTATCTTTCAGCAGAGTCGCTTGCACAAGCTGCAGGCGCGTCTAATCTCGTGGTGTCGCGCGCAGGCGCTACCGCCATTGCCGAGATTGCGCTATGGCGAAGACCTTCTATTTTGATTCCAATCCCAGAGACTATCAGCCACGACCAGCGCACGAATGCGTATGCGTATGCACACACGGGTGCTGCGGTGGTGCTTGAACAGGAAAATATGACCCCACACGTTCTTTCTTCCGAGATTCGCCGCATAACGGCAGATACGCGCCTTGCAACAGATATGTCGGAGAAGACGAAACTCTTTGGAAACGAGAACGCGGCGCGCCTTATCGCGGACGAGCTACTTCGTATTGCACTTAAGCACGAGCCTGAGAGCCAACTACCCGTATGAGCGTACGCACCCGATTCGCACCAAGTCCAACAGGATTCCTTCACGTAGGGAGCGCACGTACGGCGCTCTATGCATATTTGTTCGCTCGCAAACACAATGGACAGTTCATCCTGCGTATTGAAGACACCGACAAGGAGCGGGAAGTTGAAGGTGCTATCGGTCACATGATGGAGTCACTTAAGTGGCTTGGTATTGAATGGGACGAAAGTATTGATGTGGGCGGACCCTATGAGCCATACATCCAGTCACAGCGCCTTGAGTCATATCGCACGTACGCGCACAAACTGATTGCGTCGGGACACGCATATCCTGACCCGTACACTCAAGAAGAAGTAGAGGCGTTCCGTGCACGGGCGGAAAGTGAGAAGCGACCGTTTTTGTATCGTGAGCACCGGCCAGAGGTGATGGGGGAGTGGGACGGGAAGGCACCTCTGCGCTTTCGTGTGCCCACCATTAAACGCTTTACCTGGCACGACGAAGTGTTTGGAGAGTTGTCAGCAGGAGAGGAGGCCTTGGACGACTTTATCTTAATTAAAGGAGACGGGTATCCAACCTACAACTTCGCACACGTTATTGACGACATTGAAATGAAAATTACGCATGTGATGCGCGGTCAGGAGTTTGTCTCCTCAACTCCAAAGTTCCTCTCACTTTATGAGGCACTGGAACTAGCGCCTCCGCTGTATGCAACGCTCCCTCCTATTCTTGGAGACACGGGAACGAAAAAGCTCTCTAAACGTGATGGGGCGAAAGATATTCTTGATTATCGCGCTGAAGGATACCTACCGTCCGCCATGATTAACTTCCTTGCGCTTCTTGGGTGGAACCCGGGAGGTGATCAGGAACTCTTTTCAAAAGAGGAACTCATACAATTGTTTGATTTGCCACGTATACAGAAAGCAGGCGCTCGGTTTGATGAGACCAAATTGCTCCACATTAATCAGGAGTGGATGCGCACACTTTCCGACGAGGCGTTTATAAAGGAGGGCAGGCTTACCGCCTCCAACTCTGAGCGCCTGCGCCGACTTGTTCCTGAACTTAAGGAGCGCGCGTCCACCTTCTCTATGGCACGCGAGATGCTTACGACAGAATTAGAGTTTATATTTGAGCCTCCTACCATTTCTGAAGAACTACTTACCGCAAAGGAAGTGGTTCCGGGAAGTACTATGGCGCACCTAGAAGAGATTCAGAATCGCCTCGCAGCACTAACGGAGGAAGTTGGTGTGGAGGGGGTTAAAGCACACCTTATGCCCTATGCTGACAGCGTTTCCAAGGAAAACGGCGGAAGGGGAGCAGTACTTTGGCCACTACGCTACGCGCTTTCTGGAGCCGAGCGATCTCCTGACCCATTCACGCTTATCTACATCCTTGGTCTTCATGAAGCCTCTTCCCGCATTACGCGAGCTCTTGCTATACTAGGGGAATGAGGTTAGTACGCTCTTTTAGTCCCGTTCTTATTGGGTGTGCGCTTTTCTGCGTACTCGCAGTCATCATCGCGGTATCACTCCATCCCGCGTTTTCAAGTGCACAGTCCGTTTCCGACATTCGCGCGCAGATCGAAGACCACAACAAACAGATTCAAGCGCTTGAACAAGAGATTGCTGGATACACGAAGCAGTTGAACGCGCTCGGTTCCCAAAAGCAGACGCTCCAGACATCCATTTCGTCTCTTGACGCATCACGCGCAAAACTGACGGCGCAGATTAAAGCCACTCAGCAAAAGATAAATGCACAGAATCTCATTCTTGATGATTTGTTTGCGCAGATTGAGGACAAAGAAGAGACGATTTCCCTTGAAGGAAGAGCACTTGCTGAAGCTATACGAAAGATTGCGATGGCTGACGACAATACGCTCGTTGAACAACTTTTCTCCAGTGAATCTCTCACCGATGCATGGATTTCGGCAGATCAAATCAAGGCGTTCAACGTTGCGGTTCAGGACCACAG
>CAYRRU010000004.1:0-26584 GCA_964426785.1 uncultured Candidatus Saccharibacteria bacterium
GATGGCGGAGCAATAATTTAATGAGTGTTGATTTTCCTGCCCCACTCCTTCCAACAAGTCCAACCTTTTGTCCTGCAGGAATGGTGAAATCAAGATTGTTGAATACGGACACACCCGCATAACTAAAATCAATGTTCTTGATTGCAATCTCCCCTTTGACCTTCTTCAGTGCCTTTGCTTTGGAGTTATCCATGATGTCGTGTGGCTGAACAATGTCGTTGAGGCTTTCTTGTATCTGGCCCCATGCGTCCCCGAAGTGATTGAGCTGAATACCTATTTGTGCGATGCGTTCATGAACCAAAAGAATTATCGTAAGAATGAGAATGATATCTCCAGCAAAAAGCGTGCCTTGTGTAATAAGATACGTAGCCGTCATGATCATGCCTCCTATAAAAAAGGTTTGAAGAATACCATTTCCAACACGAATCCATTCTCTGAAGCTCCAATTTCTGATATTAGCGACTCGGCGATCAATAATGAGCCCTTTGATTCTATTAAGCTCAAGCGAGCGTCGAGCATACTCTTGAACGGCATTCACGTTGGTTAGCGCATCAACCGTTGATCCAACAAGAGCTGTCTCGGCTTTCTGTGAGGCGACAGAGTACGGAATGCTTTTTCGCGCAAGGAAGACGTTAATTGGTGTAATTACAAAAATCCAGGCGAGGAATATAAATGCGATTGCAGGGCTTGTACTGAACGCGAGGAAAAAACTCATGAGCATGGTCACTACGAAGGGAGCGAAGTTCCAAAGAATCTGTTCGGCCACATTCATTACACTCGTTGAACCTTGAGTGATCTTGCTTGAAATAGAGCCTGCAAATCTGTTTGCGAAGTATGTATGACTATGTTTGGTGACATACGATGTAAGTGCGTAGCGACCCGTGGCGCGAACGCCAGTTACCCACCCCATCCCCACAAACCCACTACCCCGCCACATAATTGTTTCCACGAGAGCAATGCCGACGTATAGCGCAGCTCCAATCCATAAACCTGTGAGACTCCCGCCCGTAGCAGCAGCATTTGCGGCGTCAACAATGATCTTAAAAACAAAAGCCGTCGTAGCACCAAGAGAGCTCGCAATAACCACAAACAGAAACGCCCACAAAGCAGACTTTGTGTACGGTCTTGATACAAAGAGTAAAAAACTCCACGGATTAAGTTTCTGCGGGAGATCATCCCGCCATATAGATTCCATATGACTGTTTAGTATAACTTAGAACCCTTCTCCCTTGAGTTCCTCAATCATCTTCTTTGCCTTGCCGGAGAGTTTACGTGGAAGTGTTGCCGACACATGAATCAACAGATCTCCCTGACCACTCTCATACGACACACCTTTCCCACGAATACGAAGCGTTTCTTCCGTTGCTGACATAGGTGGCACCTTCACCTCAAGCACCTTGTCATCAATTGTGGTAACGGAGACGGTGGTCCCCAGAAGCGCATCGGTAAGTTTGATGGGAAGGTTCATCACCAAGTTGGCTCCCTCCTTCTTAAACACCGCATGAGGCTTTACATGCACTTTGACGTAAAGGTCCCCAGGCATACCACCCTTCACGGCCTCTCCCTGACTTGGAAGACGGATCATCTCCCCGCCATCAATACCACGCGGTACTTCTATCTTAATTTCCTCCTCCTTACGCAGGACGCCGTGACCGGCACACTTCACACACTTATCCTTTGGAACTTTTCCGGTGCCCTCACACGTAGGACAGGAGCGCACACTGGTGAATGCGCCAAGCGGTGAGTTGCGTGTCTCATGGACCTTTCCTTGCCCGTTACAGGTAGCACACGTATTGATCTCAGTTCCTGGCTTGGCTCCAGACCCGTCACACGTATCACACTTCCCTACTTTGGTTATAAGGACCGAGCGCTTAACGCCCGTAATAGAGTCCTTAAATGAAATCTCAATATCAAGAGAGATATCACGCCCTCGCTTTACGCGGCCACGCCCTCCACCCCCAAAGATGTCTCCAAACCCTTCAAACAGGTCTGAGAGATCAAACTCTGCATACTGGTTAGCACCCATGCCTCCCATATCAAATCCCTGAGGACCGGCGCCTCCTGCAAACGTCTGGCCGTAGTTGTCGTATTCACGACGCTTCTTCTCGTCGGTAAGGACCGAGTATGCTTCAGTGATTTCTTTGAAGGTAGCCTCATCTCCACCCTTGTCTGGGTGATGTTCCTGCGCCAGCTTGCGGAAGGCTTTCTTGATGTCGTCCTTGGTGGCCTTTTTGTCCACCCCTAGGATGTCGTAGTAGTTCTTGGCCATATAGGAAGACTATACACTGAAGGGCTTTTTGTATCAAAAAAAGAAAGGGCGGTTCGGATTTCTCCGAACCGCCCTCTTCTGGTCTAGGCCGAGCCTACGCTTCCAGATCGTTCGCCAATGCTCTTGCGAGCATGACGACGCCGACGAGAAGCATGATCAGTCCCGTCAGGCATTGCACCCAGCTCCCGTCGTCGGATGTACCGCGAACGGCGAACAGCGTCAACGCGGCGATAGCAAATCCGAGCGTCACGATGCTGTGGCCTACGTCGAACCCACGGGTTCCAACCCAGATCGGTGCGTATTGGTGACGAAGCATCTTGAGGACCAGGCCAACGATGAAAAGGGTGAGGAACACTCCGTAGAGTAGCCCCGACCCAATCGCGACTGTGTGGTCACAAGGAACAACTTCCATTTGACTTCTCCACTAGGCCTAATGCCTTTGTATCATTTAAGCATTATTTACATGAAATGTCAACTCTACTAAAAACAAAACCTGGGGAAAGTCCCAGGCTTTGTCTCCTAACTATTCTGCATCCTTCGGCTTCTCCTCAAACTCAGCATCCTTTGGTTCCTCAGGAGCTGCTTCTGTTTTGGGCTCCTCCTTCATCATCGCTTCGCCAATCTTGGAGAGCGTGGTGGAGAGTGCTTCTGAAGCTGACTTAATGGCCTCTATATCTTCCCCTTCGCGTGCTTTCTTTAGAAGCTCAATCTTCTCATTTACTTCCGCAACAACCTCGGCACCTGCTTTCTCTCCATTATCCTTTACCGCCTTCTCTGCAGTATAGATAAGTTGCTCCGCAAGGTTCTTCGCTTCAATCAACTCTTTCCGCTTTGCATCCTCTCCAGCATGCATCTCTGCATCCTTCTGCATGCGATCAATGTCTTCTTTAGAAAGTCCTGTTGATCCTTCAATGCGAATGGACTGCTCTTTGCCGCTGGTCTTCTCTTTAGCCTTCACGGTTAGAATACCGTTGCTATCAACGTCAAAGGTAACCTCAACTTGTGGAAGGCCACGAGGAGCTGGTGGAATACCATCAAGGTTAAATTTACCGAGCGACTTGTTGTCGTGCGCCATCGCACGCTCTCCCTGGGTCACGTGGATCTCAACGCTCGTCTGGTTGTCAGACGCGGTAGAAAAAGTCTGAGAGCGAGACGTTGGAATTGCTGTGTTGCGTTCAATGATCTTTGTCGCAACCCCACCCATAGTCTCAATAGAAAGAGACAATGGAATAACATCAACCAGAAGAATATCCTTCACATCTCCTTGGAGAATACCTGCCTGAATAGCAGCTCCAATAGCCACCACCTCGTCAGGGTTCACGTCTCGGTGTGGTTTCTTTCCAAACAACTTCTCCACCTCCTCCTGAATCTTTGGCATGCGGGTCTGACCACCAACCAAGATAACTTCGCTAATATCTGCCGCCTTCATACCAGACGCCTCAAGCGCACGCTTGGTGATATCAATGGAGCGGGTAACGTATTCCTCAGACAAAGATTCAAGCGTAGAGCGCGTAAGCTTCACGAGAAGGTGCTGTGGTGTTCCATCAGACCCCACAGTGATAAACGGAATGTTCACTTCAGTCTCTGAGCTTGAAGAAAGCTCAAGCTTTGCTTTCTCAGCACCCTCGTCCAAGCGCTGAAGCGCAAGCGGATCTTTGGTGACATCAAGTCCTGACTGCTTCTTAAACTCGTCAGCTAGGTAGCGGACAATCTTCTGGTCAATGTCGCGACCTCCCATGTGTGAGTCACCGTCGGTAGACTTCACCTCAACCACGTCATCCCCCACTTCAAGCACGGACACGTCAAACGTTCCGCCCCCAAAGTCGTACACGACAATCTTCTCGTCCTTCTTCTTATTAAATCCGTAGGCAAGAGCTGCGGCGGTTGGCTCGTTAATGATGCGCTTCACATCAAGACCAGCAATTTGTCCGGCTGCCTTGGTTGCTGCACGCTGTGCGTCGTCAAAGTATGCAGGTACGGTGATAACGGCCTCAGTGATCTTCTCACCAAGCTTAGTCTCCGCATCAGCCTTTAGCTTTGAAAGAATCATTGCGGAAATCTCCTCGGGACGATAGCTCTTCTCACCGAGCGTAACCTCAGCTCCTCCATCAGGTCCTGGCTTTATTTCGTAGGGCACAATGCCCTTGTCGCGCGTAACGACTTCGTCGTCATGACGGTGGCCCATGAAGCGCTTGATACCGTAAATAGTGTTCTTTGGGTTGGTGACTGCTTGGCGCTTAGCGAGCGTACCTACAAGACGCTCGCCATTCTTTGCAATAGCAACCACGGACGGCGTCGTGCGCTGTCCTTCAGCGTTTTCCAAAACGCGTGGCTCGCCACCTTCCATGATGGCCATTGCCGAGTTGGTCGTTCCAAGATCGATACCGAGTATCTTTGCCATAGTGTTATAGAAAATTAGTCCTTATTAATAGAAATCGCCCCTATCTCTTGATTTTACTCCTGTCTGTTTCAGGCTTCAAGGGCTAGCCCTCAAAGTGCCGTACCCGCACGCGTGCAGGTCGCACTACCTCACTCCCCACCTTCCATCCGTGTTCAAGTACCGCTGACACCGTATCGTCTTCGTCCTTGGACTCTGCACTATCTTGCCCCAATGCTTCGTGAAGGGAAGGATCAAAGGTCTCACCCTCAGCCCCGTATGCCACAAGTCCATGCGCACTTGCCGCGTCCTCCAACTGCTTTGCAATGCCTGCAAAACTTTCAGGGATATCACCTGAAGCTTTAGCCCTCATAAGAGAGTCCATCGCAGGCAAGAAAGCCTTGAATGCAGCAAGCTTTCCAAGCGAGAGCGCCTGAAGCCTATCGTCCTCAAAGCGCTTCACCGCGTTTACGTAGTCCGCCTTTGCTCTCTGCCACCCATCAAGATACTCCTGACGCTCGTGGCGGAGCGTTTCAATCTCCTTCTTTAACTTTACGACCTTCTGGTCTGCCTGAGACTCCATAGCCTCAAGTTCCTCCTCAGACCCACCTTCACTGGTGTCGTCTCTTTCAATGGTGATGTCATCATTGTCCTGCATATATAGAGAATATGCAGGAGAAAGGAGTGGGTGTCAAAAGCCCCGCGGTTTTTAGTCGCGGGGCTTTCAGTTTGGTGCAGTCGTCGTTCAGGCCTGGTCCTTGAAGACTAGAGTGACTGAAGTTGAAGCGCGCAGAGCTTCGATGAGCGGCCGCTTGATGCGGTCAGGGCTGTCACTCCAAAGCTCCGCGAAGTATGCCCGGGCGCTAAGGATCAGAATCACCGAAAGATCGAGCTCAGTGCGGTACTCGCCGGTGTCAGTCCGGCTTGCGTGTTGCAGGAAGAGCCTTCCCCCGCGGTTCATGTCGGTCGCCGTGATGACGACGGTCTCAAAGTCCAGTGTGATGAAGTGCATCTCCTTGATGAGGATGTCTTCTTCACGCAGTCCTGGGTCGTTTGAGATACCCAGTTCAGACGCGATTTTGTTCACGTTATCTCGGTAGGCCATTGGAGTCTCCGTGAAGGCCGATGATGTCGCTGATATGACTATATCACATAAATATGGAATGTCATTCTTTTGGAAGCCAGAGAACAAAACACGCAAGAAACTATAAGTGAATGCAATATCTTCATCCGAGCCTATCCATACGCTATTATTTCCCTATATGAAGAAGAACACCGCAATCGCCGTCATCGTAGCTCTTATCGTTGTCTTTGGTCTATTTGCGCTCTTTACCAACAACACCGTTCCTCTGGTCGAGGAGAATCTCAGTCAAGGTGGTAAGGCAAGTATGGTTCCGTACCAGAACCAGGCATATGGTATTTCCTTTGAATACCCTTCTAATCTTTATCTCAAGGAGCGTACAGACGTCGGAAGTTCACTACTTGCCGTTCTACTTGTTGAAGACACACAGGAGCACCGGGATCTTCTTGATGGAAAAGTAACGGATGCGCGGGAAGGACCTATTGGTATTACCGTGGATGTATACGAGAACCCTGAGAGCCTCTCGGCAAGCGACTGGGTAACGAACGACACCAACTGGGTCGTTGCAAACAGTTCTGCAGAACCTATCACCGTGGGCACACACGAAGGAGTCACCTACACCTGGTCAGGCCTCTACGAAGGCAAGACTGTAGTGCTCACACAAGGCACGAAGGCTTACGTGTTCTCCGTTACGTGGATGAGCCCCGAAGATCAGATGGTCCGGGACTTTGACATGGTATTGAACTCCCTTTCCCTCTAGGAAAAAGAAAACACCCTGAGGGAATTCCCTCGGGGTGTTTTCTTTTGTCTTAACGCTTGCTCCACTGCTTGCGCTTGCGAGCCTTGCGAAGTCCTGGCTTCTTACGCTCCACTGCACGTGGATCACGCTTCAAGAATCCAGCACTCTTCAAAGGAGCCCGAAGTCCAAGGTCAGCCTTCGTGAGTGCGCGGGCAATCGCATGGCGAATTGCTTCAGCCTGTGCGTTCACACCACCACCTGAAACGCGAACCTCTACCTGGTAGGTACCAGTGACATCCTCAAGGACGAGTGCGTCCATGGTGATTGAGTCACGGGTCTTGGTCTTGAAATAGTCAACTGCTGACTTTCCGTTAACTACCACCGAGTTCTTAGCTGCGGGTGTGAGTTTGACGCGTGCGCTTGCGGTCTTGCGGCGACCTACAGCCGTTGTGTACTTGGTATCAGTCATAACTAATCGGTAATGGTAAGACGCTTCATGCGCTCCTTGCGAAGCTTGTTGCGAGGAATCATGCCGTCAACCGCCTTGCGGATAACTTCCTCTACTCCCTTCTTCTCAATCAATACGGGCATTGATGTGGTGCGAAGACCTCCTGGGTATCCGGTGTAGTGGACGTAGGTCTTGGTTCCCACACGCTTCTCGGTAAGCTTAATCTTTGAAGCGTTGGTGATGGTCACCTGTACCGGAAGCACCTTGGTTGGAATGTAGTGCACCGACATCTTGCCAAGGAGTGCCTTTGCCGCCTCTGAAGCCACACGCCCGAGCGTGCGTCCTTTTGCGTCTACCGTGTAGCTCATAGGAGCTAGGGTGTGCGCAACGCGGTTCTTGAAGTCTTTATCCATACGAGTAGTCATACGCGATTTAATCAACAAAGGCAATGTACGCAGTATCGCGTGCATTGGTCGCGTTAGCGGCACGCTTCACAATGCGCGTATAGCCACCCGGACGGTTCTTATAACGAGGTGAGAGTGTTGCAAACACCTTCTTCACGGCTTCGGCATCGTTTCCAAGGCGTGCGTTCACCAAACGGCGGTTCGCTACCGTGTCTGCACGTCCATGAGAAATGATCTTCTCAATGAATGGACGAAGCTCCCGCGCCTTCGCTTCGGTGGTTGCTATACGCTCGTGGATGATGAGGGAACGCGCGAGCGATCGCACCAACGCGGTACGTTGGTTCTTTGGTCGCCCGAATGCCCTTCCTTTGTGCTGATGCCGCATACGTTACTAATTATCTATCTATAAAACTTACTCGCTTCCCTTAAGCGTAAGGCCAAGAGCGTCAAGCGCTTCGGTGATCTCGGTGACTGCTTTGTCGCCGATACCATCAAGCTCCTTCAACTGATCCGCCGACTTACGGGTGAGCCCCGCAACCGTCTTCACGCCTCCATCAGCAAGAGCCGATGCAATACGTGCAGACAGGCCAATCTCATCAATCTTCACCTTTGAAGGGTCTTTGCCGGGAAGCTCGCCTGCTGAAAGAGATGAGGCAACAAATACTTCATCCTCCTCAGCTTCCTCCTGGAATCCAACCACAGCCTTAAGCTGATGAATCATGATCTCAATAGACTGCTCAAGAGCAGCACGAGGAGAGATGGTACCGTTGGTCTCAATCAGAATGCGCAAGCGGTTGAAGTCCGTTCGGTCACCCACACGCATGTTCTCTACTTCGTAGTTCACACGGCGAATAGGGGTGAACGTTGCATCAAGTGCAATAACACCGATATCAACCTTCTCCTTGGTAAGCATCTCGCGAGGAACATATCCAAGACCGCGCTCAATAGTCGCTTCAAGCTCAAACGCACCCTTTCCAGAAAGATCAGCAATGTGCTGCTCTGGGTTTGAGATGGTGACCTGGCTTGGAAGCTGGAAATCAGCTGCGGTCACCTCCTTTCCTCCCTTTGCTGAAAGGCGGATAGTCTGAGGCTCGTCCCCAATAAGGTCAAAGTGCACACGCTTCAGGTTCAAGAGAACCTCCATAACTGACTCACGAACGCCCTCCATAGTCGCAAACTCGTGCTGTACGTCCTCAATCTTCACTGAGGTAATAGCGGCACCAGGAAGTGACGAAAGGATAATGCGGCGAAGTGAGT
This sequence comes from uncultured Candidatus Saccharibacteria bacterium, assembly GCA_964426785.1. Lineage (GTDB taxonomy): Bacteria > Patescibacteriota > Minisyncoccia > Phycocordibacterales > Phycocordibacteraceae > C7867-001. The sequence continues at coordinate 8,576 of CAYRRU010000004.1, forward strand.
TGCCGAGGGTGTGTCCGTAGCCTGGGTACAGAGAATCAATCTCGTAGGTTCCCTGTACGCCTTCCTCAGAAACGACGCGTGGCTTGCTTGGTAGTGTGATGTGGTATTCCATAACTCAATCTTAATTACCTGACTATTAACGGCTATAGAACGAAAGCACGGCCGAGAGATCTCCAGCAGCACCGGCTGAATCAGTCGTCGGAAGTTCCTGTACCGCACCCTCCATAGCTTTCGGGTTAAATGATAGCCATGACGGTAGTGTGCGCTCCATGAACTTGCCCTCAAACCCTTCAAAATACGCGCGACCACGAGAGCCTTCGCGCACTCCGATACGATCAGTTGCAACATGCACCCTTCGTGACGGAATGGTGGTCTTGCGACCGTTCACGGTGATGTGACCGTGAGACACCATCTGACGAGCAGCACGACGCGTTGGAGCAAGCCCCAAGCGATACACCACGTTATCAAGACGAAGCTCAAGAGCGCGGTGTAGTACATCAGCAGGGACAGCGCCGTGTGACGCCATAGCCTCCTTTACGTAGCCGGCAAACTGCTTCTCTGAAATACCGTAGGTGAAGCGCACCTTCTGCTTCTCAAGCAACTGCTTACCGTATTCGGTAGGTCCGCGCCCACGTCCACGCTTCTTCGTGCGCTCTGCTCGCTCCTGTGCAAGGGCAAACTTCTGAGTCATCGTCTTTTCAAAGACGGATGCTCCGAGGCGCTTTGCAATTTTATACTTTGGTCCAATTTTCATAAGCGAAGAGATTACACGCGACGAGGCTTCTTAGGACGAGGACCGTTGTGTGGAATTGGGGTCGCGTCCTTAATGCTCTTAATGGTGATGCCTTTTCCAGCAAATGCACGAAGTGCAGACTCGCGTCCAGCACCCACACCACGGATGATGACGGATGCTTCCTTAAGACCAATGATCATGGCCTTCTCGCCAAGCAACTCCCCAACTTTCGCAGCGGCATACGGTGTTGACTTACGAGCTCCAGAGAAGCCGAGTGCTCCTGCAGAAGAAGACATAACCGCGTTACCCTTCTCGTCTGTAAGGACAGCTTTGGTGTTGTTGAACGTAGCTTCAACGTGAAGGATTCCGCGCTCAATGCGCTTCTTGGTGGCCTTAGACAGGGCGCGCTCCTTGCGTCCTTGATCAAGACCCTTTCCTGACTTCTTAATGATTCGTTTCTTTCCCATAGGTAATAGTTAAAAAGTCTTGGATTATGTCTTCTCAAGGGTGCGACGACCGCTACCCATGGTCTTACGTGTGTTTCCACGGACCGTACGACTATTGGTCTTTGTGCGACGTGAGCGAACCGGAAGGTGTCGCTCATGGCGAATACCACGCTCAGAACGAATGTCCTTCAAGCGCTTAATGTCTTGTGAGACCTGACGACGAAGTTCTCCCTCAATCGTGTATGCCTCAGCAAGTGCACGAACAGTCTGCTCCTCTTCAGGAGACAGTTCAGATCCTTTCTTTGTAGGAGCAATCTTTGCCTCCTTCAAAATATCTAGAGCACGCTTAGGTCCAATGCCATAAATCAAAGGCAGAGAGTACGCAAGCTGTTTATTATCGGGCAATGTAACACCAGAGATACGCATAGAAATCTAAGTTTAAATCTAAAGGTTTTACCTTATAGATGACAGGGATTAACCCTGACGAGCCTTACGGCGTGGGTTGCGCTTGTTAATGCGGTACAACGTACCACCACGGCGGACAATAATGTCACCGGGCTGTTGAACCTTGACGGATGCGCGGACTTTCATGTGGTTAGTTTAGCTTAAGCGCCTCACAATGCGGGCACGGCCCCCATAGGGATCAGTCACCAATTCGACTGAGTCACCCACGAGGACACGGATACGGTGCAAACGCATCTTGCCTGCAAGATATGCAAGCAAAAGGTCACCGGATTCCAAACGAACACGAAATAAGGAATTGGGAAGGACCTCTTCGACAGTTCCTGTCGTTGTTTCGTTCGTAGTACTATCCGCCATGTGAAGCCTCGTTATAGTAACAAACAGGCGTATAAGCGTCAACCGAGCTAAATATAGGCATGGGTGTCGACGACCATAGCTATGAGAACACTTGCGTAAAATGACATATTGTTGTACTATTCTACTCAGAATTCATCGAATTTTTTCAAGGAGCTCATCATGGGAAAGCAATCCTGTACCACCCTCGCCAAGCGCAAAGCCGTCACCCGACAGTTCGCCCTGCTCGCTGACGCCGCCGAGCAGGTGATTATTGCGTCCGCCAAGGTTAACGCATTGCGTGGCCGGCCCTATCTGGGCCCAGCCATTGTCGGCCTGATTCAGGTCGAGGCCATTCGCGCGAGCATCCGATAGGCCCGATCAACGGTAATGCGCCACTTCGAAAGAGGTGGCGTTTTCCATTTGTCGGTATGTTCATCCCTGCGTTGCTTCAAGATATGAATATATTGCCACAACGAAAAACGAAACATGACTGTACCGAAAGTACAGTCATGTTCTTTATCGTCAATTTCCGCTCGCTATTCCCCCTTCTTCTCCATCTCCTTCACCACCACCTTGATGCGGTCAGGATCTTGAGGGAAGGTCTGGCTCCAGAACGGACGAAGCACAAGCACGGCCTTATCAATCTCTGGGAAGCTAGAAAGCATTACCTGCGCGCTGTCACGGCTTTTGCCGGCCACCGCTCCTGCAACCGCAGCCTCATCAATCTTCCAGATGATGGTTGCGTTACCTGTGAGGTTAAAGCGATACGTGTCACCGGCTGGAGTGCCGAGAGTTTCTGGTGTGAGAACCAGAGCGTCAACATTCTCAAACACTACCTTCTGGTTTGAGTAGGTGCCGATAACTTGAGAAGCAACTGCTTTAGCAATAGCTTCGTTCGGGAACACGACTGCGGTGGTAACCCCCTTCATCTTCACATCAACCGTGTTGCCTTGACCTGCGGTATCAGGCAGAGACTCATAGGTTGTTGAAGAAGAACCAGGAATCATGATGTATCCCTCAGGAAGTGCTTCGGTGATACCTGCGCGAAGGTCAGCCTCAAGTGCGCTTTGAAGACCTGCACCTTGCGCTTCTTTGGTTGCTTCAGAGACGGTTGGGCGGGTGCCTGAGAATCCCCCGCTCATCGCTGTTGTTGACTTTGCATACACCAAATCAAAGGATTTAGACCCCTGAAGGCCAGGAACGGTGAAGTCAGAAGGGCCTACATTGTACTTTTCTCCCCCTTCGTCAGCGTAGACGGTGGCGGTAACTGATCCAGGTGCGTTACTCGTGCCTGCTGGGATAGTGACTGATTCACGAATACGGAAGACGAGTCCCGCAGGAGTCGCAAAACGTGTGTTCTTTATAAGTTGCTGAGGTGTGGTCTGTGCGTTGTATATGGTGATGGTTCCTTGAGCCGGATCGTTCTTAGTCTCCGTTGTCTCAGCTGGCACGGACTTCGTTGCGGTCTTCTCAACCGTAATCACCTCAAACGGCAAATCACCTCCTGACTTAGTCGCAGAGAAGCTGCCTGAGACATAGGCTGCGTTTGTTGCAGGGGTAACCTCAACGCGAGCTCCAGAGAACGCGAACAATGCTCCGATTGCAATGGCAACAACAACGAGCGCAATGAGCGCGGTGCCGTAGGGGAAACGTCTAAAACGACGAGGTCCGTGAGAAGTCTCAGATCGTGGTGGAAGTGGTGGTGGTGTCTGCATATCAGAGACCGTCGCTGGAGCTTCTGTCGGCGCTGCTTCCATCTGGCGACGGCGCGACGGAGGAATGATGTCGTTTAGTGTTCTTGGCATAGCAAACTAGCTCTCCTAAGGGGTAATGGAAGAAGTATAGCACCGGGTATGGAGGTCACTCAGGTCTCTGGGTATAGCTTTAAACCTTGAGCACTCCCTTGTTATAAAACAGGGTCATCATCGCAAGGAACAAGTCACCTTGTGCCGTTCCCCGGGTGCGCACATATTCTGAAAGATGCTTCGACGAGAGCGGAATAATGGAAAGTGGTTCGTCCGAAAGCCACAGGGTGTGGAGCGAATCACAATCTAGAAGTCGCTCCAGGTATCCACGAGTATTGGTGTCAGCAAGAAGAAAGAGCGTGCGCGGCAGTGCATGCTTGGCTGCAAACCCCTTGAGTGCGCCGGAGATCCCCTGGAGCCATTCGTGCTCGGTCTTCTTCACTATTTCAGCAAACTGCGTGTTGCGACCCACATCAATGACGTTTCCGTTACCTGTGAGCGTTGCGTGTCCCATCGATACCGCTTTAAGGAGTGCGTTCGTGCCTTGCGGAACGCTTGCGACATCAGCCAGAAGCCCTCGCTTCACAAACGCTAGGTCTGTCGCCTCTCCGTTCACCTCAAGGATAAGGAAGTCTTTCTCGTGCGGGAACATATCGCGCAATACCGCGTATGAAAGAGGTGCAAACGCCGTGAGGGTAATGGCGTGGGTGTGATACATGCGACGCAGAGACTTCTCAATCTCTTTTGATACTTCCTCTTCAAGTGTTGAGGAAAGAATCACGAGATCTGCACGCTTTGCTCGCTTGCCGAAGGGATTATCTATTTCGTATCCATTCAAAATGGTGGCGATAACGGATTCGCCTGATTCAGTGCGCCCCTCGTGATCTTTTGCATTTAGTCGGATCATTTCATCAAGGAGCTGCTTGGTGAAGATAAATGGTTTTTCCCCCTGCTTGCTTTCAACTCGTACGCTGGTCTCTTGCCAAGGAGCTGAAATAGAAGCTACCACCGCATCAATATGTGCGTTTCCGGTAGCTTCGCGAAGCACAGGAGCCCCGTGGTTAATGAGAATGTGCCCTAGTTGCTCAAGTGAACGAAGCATGCCGTCTTTTGCCGCCTCCCCATCACGTAGTTCTATAGGAACGCGTGAGGTGTAGTAGATGGTGGGAAGAGCTCCGGGCTCAAAGTGCGCATACGCGCCTCCTACAGAAGCTGAACCAATATCAATGAGTGCAATGGACTGCGTTTTTGGTTTATCAAAGATTCCCATTAGTGGTGATTATAACGTAAAAGAAAAGCCGCCTCTGATCTTACGGGAAGAGGCGGCAAGTAGTCGATCTAGAAGATCGTCGAAAGTATTAGCTCAAAGCCGCAAGTGCGGACACGACTGTTTGGAGCTCGTGGCGCTCCAACTTAGTCGGAAGTTCGGCGAACGGTCGTCCTGCAACACGAGCGCAAAAAGAGCGCGTGCGGTGCGGGAGGAGTTCCAGCAGGAACGCACGCTTATCATGCGTTTTTGCGAACGAAAGCTGCGCGCCGTCCCAGTGCCGGCTGACTCCATAGAATCCGTTGCCGCCGAAGTCGATGTTCTTGAAGCGCTTCATCAGTTTCGCGATGCGGATTTCCACACGCATAGCCAAAATCGTCGCTGTCGCCAGGTCAAGCAGAAGAGCATAACCAGGCTTGTCCTTCTTCAGGTAGAGGTGATTGGGACCCATCGGCTCAAACTGCATGTAGTGAGTCGGGCGGTTGTAGTTCATCCTGGGCTCGAGCCAGTCTTCGCCGGTATCCTCCTCTCTAAAGGTGAACCCGTGCGCACAGATGCAGATTCGCCCAAGAACCGCAGGAGCCGAGGCTTCCGGCAAACACTTGAGATGTTCACGGACTCGTTGGTACGAGACTGTGAACCACTCCATGCCACTGACGCCAGGATAGATCGGCGTCATATCGGTTTCCTTGGTCAAACCGAGCTCCTCGATCAGACGAACCGTCAGTCTACGCACGAACTCATGGTCTTTTCCACGAACAACTTGTCTCATCACATACTCCCTAAAACGGGGTATCTGTTAGCCAGTAGCGGCAGGCACCTGTTGAGACGTAGGTGCGATAACAGAGTCAGAAGATCTGACCCATACACTAAAACACTTAAATGCGGTGTAGTCAACTAGACCAACACACCTTTGATACGTCGTATCCCTTGCGCAACCGCTTCTTCCTTTTGAATCTTGAATGTCTTTCCCCCCTCTCCTATCTCTCGGGTATTGGTTACGTGTGGTCCACCACAAAACTCAAGAGAGAATGCCTCACCAATCTTTGGATCTGCTTCTGTTGCACCAACTGGGCCCACTGAGTAGACCGTAACGGTGTCCGGATACTTCACACCAAACTCCATCTGCGCACCAAGCTTCTCTGCCTCCTCCCGCTTCATCACGGTGCGCGTCACCGGAAGTTCTGCCTGTATGACCTTGTTCACCAACCTCTCAACCTCCGCCTTTTGCTCATCAGTCATTTTCCCTGGAGACGCGAAGTCAATACGCAAGCGCTCGCTCGTAATGTTGGAGCCCCTTTGCTTTACGTCTTCTCCAAGCACCATTTGGAGCGCCTTAAGCAATATGTGATGCGTGGTGTGGTATTTAACGGTCTGCTCTGAGTGGTCGGCAAGTCCTCCAGCAAACTTCTGTGCAGCACCAGCACGAGATTTGTCCTGGTGCTCTTTCATGAGGGCATCAAACGCCACGCGATCAAGTGTTATACCTGACTCTTGTGCAAGCTCCTCCGTTAGTTCAACCGGGAATCCGTAGGACGTGAAGAGCAGAAACGCATCCTCACCCGTCACCGAGCCATGCTTGGAAGAGAGTTTGGTGAACTCCCGCATACCCTGACGAAGGGTCTTCCTAAACTTCTCTTCTTCCTTGGCAATCTCTTCCTTAATCAGTGCTACGTTCTCACCAACGTGCGGATAGTGCTCTTGGTATGCGCTTGCAAAGCCTGACACCACGTCAGACAGAAGTGCTTCTTCAATGCCCAAACGATCTGCCTCACGAATAGCCCGGCGCAAGAGACGGCGAAGCACGTACCCCGCTTCGCTGTTTGCAGGACGTACGCCCTCAGCAAGCATGAAGGTGCTTGCCCTCATGTGGTCAAGAATGATGCGGAAGGAACGAATATGAAGCTCGTCAGCGTATGACTTTCCGGAACGCTTCTCAATAATAGAGCGAGCTTCATCAAACACATCAATCAGGAATACGTCAGGGGTGTTCAGTGTGGCAAAGGTGATGCGCTCAAGTCCGCCTCCAAAGTCAACGTTCTGTTTAGGAAGCTTAGAGAACGTTCCGTCCTCTTCTTTCTTAAACTGCATGAACACGGAGTTCCCAATCTCTACAAACCGTCCACAGTCACAGTTTGGGTGACAGTGCTCTCCCCAAACAGGATCGTGTGGAAGACCAAAGTCGTAGAAGACTTCAGAATCAGGACCTCCAGGCTCTCCTGCAGGCATCTTCTCTGGTGTGCCTGACCTACTCCACCAGTTCTTGCGAGCGTCGTACGCAAAAATGCGATCGTTCCCTTGCATACCCTTCAGGTAGCCTGCTTCCTCACTCCCAATGTTTGAAAACTCTGCAGTAATGCTCTTCTTCGCAAACAGCCCCTTCCATATTTCAACAGCCTCCATGTCAGGCCCCATGCCGGTGCTTTCGTCTCCTGCAAAGACGGTGACATAGAGCTTATTTGGATCAAGGCCAAGCTCGTCTGTCAGAAACTCAAACACCCACGGCAACTGTTCCTGTTTGAAATAGTCACCCAAGGACCAGTTGCCGAGCATTTCAAAAAATGTGGTGTGTCGGTTGTCACCCACCTCTTCGATGTCTCCTGCGCGGAAACTCATCTGGGAGTTTGCAAGACGCACACCGCCTGGATGATCTTCTCCAAGCAAATATGGAATAAGGGGTTGCATCCCTGACGACGTAAAGAGGGTCGTGGGGTCGTTCCCTGGCACAATCGGGGCCGAAGGGATGATGGTGTGTCCGCGTGCCTTGAAGAATTCAAGGTATCGCCTGCGTACTTCTGCCACGGTCATATAGTGAGAAGATACCATATTCTGGCTCACGGAGCGTAGACCCTATATACTCCACACATGCCTACACGAACTTCCTGGGGTTTTGATACGAAAAAGATTGATACAACCGTGCGCCCGCAAGATGATTTTTATAACTACGCGCTTGGTACGTGGCTTAAGTCTGCAAAGATTCCTGCAAACGAGTCTCGCTGGGGATCCTTTAATATGTTGCGTCACAAAACGGACGAGCAACTACACACGCTTCTTAAGGAACTAGAAGCAAAGAGAAAAGTAGCGCCCGGTTCTGCTGAACAAATCATTTGGGATATGTTCCGTTCAGGTATGGATATGGAGCGCCGTAACGCGCTTGGCACTAAGCCACTTCTACCACTACGTCTCCTTGTATCCTCGATCACATCAAAGCAAACGCTACTCAAGAACCTAGGCACCCTGCACCGCCGAGGTGTGGGTGCATTTTGGAGCACCGGTATAGATCAAGACTTTAAGAACGCTGAGCGCTATCAAGTATGTGTGGGTCAGGGCGGGATTGGTCTGCCTGACCGCGACTACTACCTCCTTAGTGGTCCGGAACAGCTGCGCGTGCGCACCGCGTACGTTGCCTTCATGGAGAAACTTTTGGTACATGTCGGATACACCAAGGCAGACGCCAAAACTGCGACCACAACCATCATGGCTATAGAGACGCGTCTTGCAAAGGCCTCAATGCCTAAAGAAGATAGACGTGACCCACACAAACTCCACCACCCTTACACTCTTCCTAAGTTTAAGAAGTTTGCTCCATCCATTGATTGGGATCAGTACTTTACGATCATGGGCATTAGTATTCGTGACCTCAACGTCACTCAGCCTGCGTTCCTCACCGAAGCTGAGCACTTGATTAACACCCTCAACCTAGAAGAGCTCAAAACATACCTTGATTGGTGTGTGGTTTCCGACTACTCAGGCCTTTTGGGCGAGACGTTTGTGAAAGTAAACTTTGATTTCTATGGACGCACTCTTGCAGGCACGAAAACCATGCGTCCACTCTGGCGCAGGGTTCTGGGCACCGTGAACGGTGTTGCGGGAGAATTGGTGGGCCAGATTTATGTTGAGCGATACTTTAGTCCGGAAGCGAAGAAGAAGGTGAATGCCATCGTTGACGACCTCTTTAGCGCATACGAAGCACGCATTAAAGATCTTGATTGGATGACGCCACAAACTAAGAAAAAGGCGCTTATAAAGCTCCGCGCTATGACGCGTAAGCTTGGATACCCGGATAAGTGGAGAAGCTACAAAGGTTTGGTCATCTCCCCTACTGACTACTTTGGCAACATAGTGCGAGCAACTGAATACGAACACAAGCGAGCAATAAAGAAACTTGCAAAGCCGGTAGATCGTACTGAGTGGATTGACTACCCGCAGACGGTGAATGCGTTCTATAACCCACCCATGAACGACATGCTGTTCCCTGCAGCTATTCTTCAGCATCCGTTCTTTGATCTGTCTGCTGACGACGCCCTGAACTACGGCGCTATGGGAGCGGTCATTGGGCACGAGATGTCACACGGCTTTGATAACGATGGAGCCAAATTTGATCACAAAGGAAACGTAAAGAATTGGTGGAGCGAGAGTGATCGGAAGAGTTTTGAAGCAAAAGGAAAAATGCTTCAGAAGCAATACAGCGAGTTTGTTGTCGCCGGACTTCCCGTAAACGGCAAGTTAACGCTTGGCGAGAACATTGCCGACCTTGGTGGACTCATGATTGGTTTTGATGCGTATCAATTGCAACTGGAGCGCACCGGGCGCACCAACATTGATGGATTCACTCCTGAGCAACGCTTCTTCCTTGCTTTTGCTCAGTCAGAGGAACAAGTGTCTCGTCCTGAGATAGAGAAGCTCGCTATCCTTACGGACGAACATGCGCCCGCGATATGCCGTGTGAACGGAGTTGTTGCAAACTCTGAAGCCTTTTATGAGGCGTGGGGTGTGAAAAAGGGAGACAAACTGTTCCGACCAACAAGTAAACGAGCACGGGTGTGGTAGTTAACGCCAATCAATTTCCCTTTCACCTTTAGCTTTCAAATACTCATTTGTTTTGCTAAACGGTTTGCTACCAAAGAAACCACCATGCGCAGAAAAGGGTGACGGATGCGCTGATTCAAGTACCAAATGTTTTGTGCGATCAATGTGCGCGCCCTTGGCACGTGCATAATTGCCCCAGAGTATGAATACGAGGTGCTCGCGCTCCTCTGACAGTTTCTTGATAACAGCATCGGTAAATTGTTCCCAGCCTTTGTTTTGATGTGACCCTGGGGTACCAGCCGATACGGTGAGAGTGGCGTTCAGTAGCAACACGCCTTGCTTTGCCCAACGTGTTAAATCTCCATTGGTCGAGAATGTTGTTACACCAAGGTCAGATTCAATCTCTTTGAATATGTTTCTGAGCGACGGCGGGACTGTTGTTCCTTCGCTAACCGCAAAAGAAAGTCCGATTGCCTGATCCTTTCCGTGATACGGGTCCTGTCCAAGAATAACGACGCGCACTTTATCAAAAGGAGTGTGTTCAAACGCATTGAATATATGCTCGTATGAAGGGTACACAGTACCCTTTGCATACTCAGCCTCTACATATGTCATCAACTCTCTAAAGTGTGGCTTTTGGAGCTCATCATCCAGCTTCTCTTTCCAGGAAGCCTCCATGCTAGACAATTGCGCCTTCAAAGCGCAATAACCGCTCCTTTTCCTTTGTACCTCCACGGTTGTATGCACCTATTTTCCCTCCCGCACACACAACGCGGTGGCACGGTACGGTTGGATCAAAGTTGTTCTTCATGACGGTGCCAACAGCGCGTGCGGCACCTGGTCGTCCTATGGCACTTGCCACTTCTCCATAGGTGCGTGTCTCGCCCTTTGGAATTTGGCGTACCGCGTCTCGTACCAAATCGGCAAATGTCCTCATCATTGCTGTCAGTATATCAAAATACGAAAACCGCCCTCGATTTGTAGTCGAGGGCGGCGTCTTTCGTTGGTCATGGTCGTATCCTAGTTCTTTCGGTTCCCCGTGAAGAGAACCACGATGTTCGGCGCTGCGAACGAAACCAGAAAGACGAACATGATGATCCCAGCGATGATGTCGTTGGTCGGCATCGGTTTGTACTCCTGTGTTCAGTTACCCCACAGCCTATAACCATTCTACCAAACCAAACGTTACTTCTTCTTTTTGTGTATTTCTAAAAGCTTCTTTCCTGCGTACTCACGGTATGGGCAGTATTGACACGCACTCCCTGGTTTTGGTATCTCCTCCATATCCAAACACTCCTTTAGCTTCACCAGTGCACCGTCCACCCATTCGGTGTTTCCAACATACGGCAGTATGGTCACTTCAAACTCAAGCTTTGCATCAAATGCTTGCTTGTCATTCAATCCGTTTGCGTACACAAAGTATGCAGTATCAGCGACTTTGAATCCGTTTTGTTTAAACAGCCACTGGTATATCTCAACCTGGCGCTTGTATGAATCTTTCCACTCGTCGTCAAGCGTAACGGTGTCTTTGCCGGCTGTTGCTTTGTAGTCAACGATATAAACTTCGCCATCTTTCCCTTCCCATATGTCATCAATGCCACCACGAAGGATTAGATTCGTTTCTTTGTGGTGTGCTTTGATACCCCGCTTGAATGCGTCGCGCCATTCTTCAAGGTCTTTGTGTTTGAGAGGTACGGCATCAATACCATAGGTCTTCATGAGTGGATGCGCTTCACCATTAGCACGGTGTATATCAAACTCCCGCTTGAACAACTCATCCACTGCGTTGTTGAGCGTGAAGGGGAATGAGTCGGGACGACCAATACCATAACGAGCCTCAAGCCAGAAACAACGAGGACATTCCTGGAAGCGTTCAACTTTTGAACGCGAAATAGTGTATGGATCTTTACTCCCTGGAACGTATCTCCCTTTCTCCCATTTTAGTTTGTATGCGAAAGACATTTGTTATCAGTATAACTGATGTGCAGGTAAGAGTGGTGATATTGACAAGTGTCTAGTATGACTTCATAATAGAATTAGGATAGGAGAAAGTAATGACAAAGCTTGTGATTTCGGCAGCTTCAATCATCATCGGGACCTTGCTCTTCATAGCGGTTTTCGCTGGTATTGCAGGTTTACAGGGATTCGAGGCCATCATGATCCAAACATCGGTTGACGGCTCGAAGTCGCTGACCCCTTTAGCAGTCTTGAGTCTGGTCCTGGGTCTCACGCTGTCGCTCAGCAGCCATCTTCAAAACAACAACAAGAAGGACTAAACCCAACCCACACACCCAAGCGGAGGCACCCTCCCCCCGGGTGTTTCTGTTTTTATAGTGCGTGCGTCCCTGAATGACACAATGTCTCTGCTTCTGCAATAACGGCGCCAATACGCTCAGGAGTCATAGAAAGCTTACGCATCGCATCCCTACTCTCTCTGAGTAGCTCACACGTCACAATCCCCTGATCAATCAGAAGTCGCTTCTCTGACTTACGCAGAAGCGTAAGGGCGGTGATTGGGTAAAGCCCGTTCGCCACAATACGATCATAGAGATTTCCTTCATGAGGATAGCTCCATCCAAGAAGTCCTAGTCCAGCACATTTTGCATACTGAACAGCTTGCGTCGTGAACTTTGTGTTGGTGATAAGCATGCCGTGGTCAATAGAACAGGTCTGAAACTTCGGGTCACATTGCCAAATGTCGTCAAATCGTGCCTTCACATAGAGCGCCACCTTCACATCGGTCTTGTATCCCGGATCATTGTGGTACTTAAGTTCAGCAGCAAGTTTCTCTCCTTCTCGTGTTGCATATACATCTACCTCATGCGACACACACTTGCCCGGAATATCTTTACGCCACTCAACTGTCCAACCCTCTTTCTTAAATAGCTCAGCAATAAAGTCCTCAAACGGGTGTCCTGAAGGACCAAATTCAAACAGTGCTCGGCGCAAACTATAGCGAGCGGCAGCAGAGCGCGCATCATGCCGTAGCATTTGGAATGAACGACGATAGATTTCGTTCGTAAGCGCTCCGGGTGCTATAGAGCTCTCAATCGTGTGGCGAATCCGTTCAGCTGTCTTCTCGGTTGCTCCTGCCCGCACGAGACTCAACTCAAGCTTCTTCCCATCAAAGGGCTCTTTGGTGCCGTCTGTTTTAATAACGTCTGGTCCCATAGCTATAGTGCGCTCCCTGTTGAAGGGAGTCCGTTTATGTATACCGCAACCGCTGCATCCTCAGGTGCCTCAACATCAAGATTAAATTCCCGTACGTCAGGCAACTCAAGGCAAATACCCTCATCATGCTCACTCGTGATATCAATGCGGATGGTGACGGGAGTGGTGCTGTCATCAACAAAGCTCAGCGCATCAAATCGCTGACACCGATTGCGGAGTGTAACCGTACCTGAAATGGTGTGCACACCGTCACTATACGTGTGCTCAAACGCAATAGGTGGAACATCTGCAAGGCCCGTTGTATCAATCTGATTTGCTTGCATGCGTACGAGTACAAACACACCAACAAGCACTAGCAAAACAGCAAGTGCAACGCTACCAATAACTATATGCGTGCGCGCAGACATAGAGCGCCACGTGCTAAAGAGTCGTGCTATGAACTGCATGTTCGCCCTATAATACCACCTCCGCGGACCTGTGTGTCCGTATACAGCACGAGTGACTGCCCTTCTGCAATAGGTTCAGGAGCACTATCCAAAGTGAAAATGTTCCCTTTCTTTACGCCCGTAACCAGTGGACCATGGTACCGATACTGTGCCGAGTATGCTCCATCAGGCACCTCCCCAAACCAATTCACTTCACGAAGCTCAATAGTGTTTCCTTGGGAAGGGGTACTACGCTCATGCGCAACTACAAGTACATTCTGTTTAATATCTTTTTCAACCACATACCAAGGACCAGGACTTGCGTCTTCAAGCGCAATACGCGCGCCAAGTGTGTGGAGAAGCACGCCGTTATGACTTCCGATTATGGCGCCACTCGCATCAACGGCATTTCCCGGACTCGTACCAAACTCATTAATAAGAAAATCTTCAACTGATATTGAGCCGAGAAAACAAATACCCTGACTATCTTTCTTATCCGCAACAGGAAGGTGGACACGCTTTGCGATCTTCCGAACATCCTCCTTCTCCATCGCACCAAGCGGGAAGAATGTGTGAGCGAGTGCTGCACCAGGTACTGCCCACAAGAAATAACTTTGATCCTTTTGAGGAGATACTCCTCTATGAAGTGTTCCATCAATCATTTGGGCATAGTGCCCAGTTGCAACATAGTCAGCGCCTTGTTCCCGTGCATACCGATAGAACGCACCAAACTTTACCTCCCTGTTGCACATTACATCAGGATTCGGCGTTCGCCCCGCTTTATATTCGGCAAGCAGATAATCAATAACGCCCTTCTTGTATTCAGCACTTGCGTCAAGTGTTTCAAATGGAATATGGAGTTCGGCAGCAACCCGCATCGCGTCTCTACGGTCGCTCGCCCAGGTGCAGGGCATACCAGGCGGATACCAGCCCTGAATAAAGACACCGGTCACGCGTGCGCCTGCCTGTTGCAATAGGTAAGCGGTAACGCTTGAATCAACGCCTCCTGATAGACCCACGTATACTTTTTTGCCACGCACATCCATAGACTCTATATACCACTAATCAAGAAAGAGTTCTCGATTTCTCTTATGCTCTTCAAATGTTCGTGCGTAGTACATGTTGCCGTCACGACCCGTGAGGTAGTAGAGATATTCTGACGGTGTTGGGTAAAGCGCAGCAAGAAGTGCGTCACGCCCAGGGTTTGTGATCGGTCCCTTAGGGAGTCCTTCATTTAGGTACGTATTGTAAGGTGAATCAATGTCAGGGTCGTTCCCAGTTGGAACATACCCAGGAATCCCCTTTGTATATCCAAATGTTGCATCCACTTGAAGACGCATACCCTTCTTTAGTCGATTCCACAAAATACCCGACACGAGTCGTCTGTCTTTGTCGGTGTTTGCTTCCTTTTCTATGAGTGAGGCCATGATGACGTCATCTTTAGAAAGCACTAGGTCATTCGTGCGCATATCAAAATTCTCTCGCAAGCGGGCAACAATATCGGCAACGGGAGTTCCTGGTTCAATGAAATATGTGTCTGGGAACAGGTATCCCTCATATTGCTTGGCTTCAGTTAAAAAAGTCTCGGTATCAAAATCAGGAAGTGTCGTGCTTAACACCTCGGCCATTTCAAAACTTGCCATACCTTCTGTAAGGGTGACACGCACACTTTCTATGCCTGTGTCACCTTCCTTAATTCGTGAGGATACTTGAAACATGTTGAGGGGTAGGCTAAAGAGATAGCGCCCCGCATGTATGGAGCGATCGGAGCCTGTAGCACGTGCCCAAAGCGTAAACATGAGTGACGAGCGGATTACATGAGCGTCCTCAAGTTCTCGAGCTATTACCGAAAACGGCACATCTTCACGGACCGTAATAAGTGAATGTGTGGGAAAGTGATCAGGGTCCGAAAACAGGAGATGCCAGGTAAGACCAAGAACGAGTATGAGAACACTAGCACCAATCTTTATATACTGAACACGCGAAAGTGAACGAAGTTGAAGAATTAAAGCTTCTCCGTTCATACTTAGCCCGGAAGATTCGCAGGTGCACCCCCAGTAGTTGACTGAATACGTGCGAGTCCTGGTGTCGCAACGGTTGCAGACGGTACATGAAAGAGTGTCGCGAGTTCTTCTGTGCTCATCACGTTCCAACTTCCTTTGTATGGACTATAAAAGAATGCTCGGCGCCTATACATTTCAACCATCAAATGCATAGAGTGTGCCTGGTGATGTCCTCCTGGATCTTCCCATGGGTACTCAGCGTATTTGTTTGACCAATCACCAGTCACCGAAAGTGAGTTGTAGTCTTCTGAGCTGAAGGGCTTAAAGAGACCGACCAAATACCCACCGACAATACCCTGATAGTGCTCTTTGGGTGCGGTATAAAGCGCACGAATACCGACATCAAAGGCAAGTTTACCGACATTGCGATCAATTGCGGCCATACGCTCCGTTTGCCCCTTGGTTGGGTTCGGGAATCCCCGCGTTTTCATTACCGTACCCGTTGCGGGATCCACATATTCGTTTACCTGAGAGATAGAGTCGCGAATCTTTTGAATCTCTTCTTTAGCCTCGTCTTTCCATGTGTACGGTTTGCCGTCTGCGTTCTTCTTATCGTATTTCTCTGTCTTGTGTGTGCGAATTATGAGTTGAGCCCAGAGTTGCTCATGAGGACCAAGAGAACCCAAAAGTTCCACCAACTGACCCAGCGGATCTGCCTGCTCTTCGGGTTTCGCTGGTTTATCAAGTCCAAAGTCTACGTATGTGCGAATGGGATACGGTTGAGGCTTCTGCTTAATGAATTCAAAACCAACGACTTGCTGTGGCTCGTGAGATGGATCTATGAGGCGACTGTAGTCTTCAACTTCAATGATTTCCATCGTTGGGTATTGTGCATAGAGTGCGCTCTCTATGGCTCTGCGCATCGCGTCACGTGTCCAGATATAGAAATGTACTCGCCCACCAAGGGAGACTAATTCAAGCGAATACCAAGGGCGGGTTTGTCCCAAAATAAGTCGCTTCCACCAGGTCGCTTCGCCAGGCCCAAGGTGCATTGCTGAAAAGACGGACTCCATCGCGGCCGGGGTCTTCATAGTGTCGCGAGGCATCCGTAGCTCAAGGAGAATGGTTTTATTGCGTGCAATAGACGCAACACGATTAGACGTTACATACTGAAACCATGTCCATCGCAAGAGCACGACGGGTAGCCATAGCGGCGCAAAGAAAATAAGGAATCCAAAGTTACGTAATGATTGACCGGGCGCAAAAATAAAAAAGCCAACGAGCATTACCACAAACGCAATGATGAGTGGGCGTGCCGCTATATGCAGACCACCCTCGGTGTGTCCGGTGTGCATCCATCCTTCAATTATATGAAGGAACGGGAGTCCTCCGCCTCCGCCGCTCGACATGGTGTCAGTATAGCGCAGAGAATGAGAAAACCAGGCTTCCTGAGCCTGGTTTTCTGTGAGTTAGACGAGGGAGTATTTTCCGTCTTTCTGTCGCTTGAAGTGTTTGGGGTCGTTTAAGTTTACCAAAATGGTGTTGTCTTTCACATACCTTACTTTCTTCACTGCCTCAATCACTTCCTCACGGGTCATGGATTTCTTCTTGAGTACATCCTTGATAACGTCACGAACAACACCCGGCTGATATCCCCACTCAGCAAGTGCGTATAGTCCGCGACCAACAAGCACAAATCGTTCATCTTTGATGAGTTCGTTGTGGGTGGTTGCAACGTGCGCTTCCTTAGCAAAAAGTGTACCAATCGCCTTTGCAACATCAGAGAAATGCATAGGGGTGCCTGCACGCTTAATCACGAGATATGCATAGTCCCGAATACCTTTAGTGCGAATAGTTGGAGACGTTGATTTGCCCCACTCAGATAGTGGATTGGAAGACATAGTCTTTGAAAGAGAAAGCCAACGCTTCAGGATCTCTTCTTCTTTGTATGCTTCGTTCACATCCTTAAGCTCTTCAAGGAAGCGCTCAAGCATCTCGCCCTCGGCAAGTACTTCGCTATCTGAAAGAGAAGAATAGAGACGAGAGAGTGCGGAATGGACGACACCGGCGGTGTTCTTGTCAATGTGCCACCTAGCGTAGAAATCTTCAGTCTCACGCTCACGGAAAAAAGCACTTCCCACAACAAGAAGGAAGCGAATGCGGTTGCGACTCTTCTCATCGCTTGCAAGTCCTGAAAGAAGCTCTTCTTCGTGGACAATGCCACCAAGCGCACGGATATAGTCAGCAAGCTCGTTAAAAGCTGGTGTAGCGTCTTCAAAGGCCTTGGAGGTGCGTACTGCCTCAATACCAGCAGCTTCAATTTGGCGGACGCGCTCACGGGTAATGCCCCATCGCTCACCAATAGCCTCAAGTGTCTCTCGTTCAGCAGAGGTGCCAAGCCCAAAACGATATGTGAGGACTTCACGTGCCCGCTCGGGAACTTCAGAAAGAATACGCTTTACAAGCGCGATAGAATCAAAGGAGAGTATTGAATTTGCTTGCTTTTTGGCAGGCGTTTTCTTTGCTCCCGAGAGAGATGTGGCAACCTTTTTGGGCATACTTATTGGCGGTTAGTCAATTACTTATACCAGATTGCTCAATATACGTCAAAC
>CAYRRU010000005.1:0-263 GCA_964426785.1 uncultured Candidatus Saccharibacteria bacterium
GGTTGTTGCACCAACTGAGTACATCACCACAAACGTAAACGGCACGTTGAACATGCTTGAGTGTGCTAAAGACACGAAGGTACGGCGCTTCGTGTTCGCGTCTTCATCCTCGGTGTATGGAAACAAGAACAAAGCACCATACAAAGAGACCGCCTCCACCGACTTCTCTATCTCGCCCTATGGAGCCTCAAAGAAAGCAGGGGAGATTCTAGCGTACACGTACCAGCACAACTTCAAGCTTCCCGTTATTTGTGTACGTATCT
>CAYRRU010000005.1:310-5048 GCA_964426785.1 uncultured Candidatus Saccharibacteria bacterium
GTGAATGCATATGGGCCACGCATGCGACCAAAGCTCGTCATGTACACGTGGGTTGAAAAGCTTCTAAACGGCGAGTCTATAGAGATCTCAGGAAAGGGCGTGCGCGCTCGTGACTACACGTACATTGGTGACCTCGTTGATGGTCTTATCAAAGCACTCAAGAACGAGACGATTGATTTTGACATCATAAACATTGGAAGTTCAACACCTGTTCCTCTTAAGAAATTGGTGAAAGTGGTGGAGAAGGCAACAGGAGTGAAGGCGGTCGTGGTGGAACGCCCAAGCACACATCCGAGCGTTGAAAAAACGCACGCTTCAAACGTACACGCTAAAGCAGTGCTTGATTGGGAGCCCACAACCTCTATTGAAGACGGTGTCCTAGCTTTTGTGGAGTGGTTTCGTGCGAACCGTCTCAAAAAAACCAAACAGAGTCGCTAGATGCGCTTCCCACGAGAACTTCTCATTCAAGAGCTCTGTTGCGCCCATTACCAGGTGCTGTTGAAGTGCCTCATCTAAGAGGAGGCGTTCAATGGCGTCGGCCAGCCCTTGCGTATCGCCTGGCTCAACGAGAAGTCCTGATACTTCGTGGTACACCGCTTCATTTGTGCCCGGGATATTGGTCGCAACCATAGGAATACCAGCCGCAAAACTGGTGAGTGCCGTGTGTGGAAGTCCTTCGTATGTTGAGTTGAGGACATACACCGCAGAGTTCTTGCGTAGGTGCCAAGTTTCAGAGCGTGAGACGCGTCCTAGGAATACCACGTGATCGGCAACACCAAGCTCACGTGCAAGCGCCTCGTACCGCTCCTTCTCGGGGCCGTCGCCTGCAATGACAAAACGTATGTCGGGGATTTTGGTAACGAGAAGGGCAACCGCGCGGATGATTCCATCTATTCCTTTCCAAGCAACCAAGCGCGCGGTCGTTGCAATCTGGTGTGGGTTTCGCTTTGGAATAAAAGGAGCTGCTTCTGTTTCTTCGGCCGCGTTATAGTTCACGACTGCTTGAAACTCTTTAAGCTTGTAGGTGCGCACAATCGCGTTACGAAGATAAAGTGATGGTGTCGTAACAATGTCGGCACTACGCAACACAAAGCCTTGCAACATCATTAGGAGGCGAATATAGAGACTCCCTTCAGGATTCGCAAGAAAGTCTTCAAGAAGTTTCTTTGTCTCTTTGCGCTGCGTTGCGCGCTCCCATGCCTCGTCACCCACAAACTTTAGTACCACAGGGATATGCCGAAGCTTTCCAACAAGTACGGCAGGTAGGCCCGCCGCTACTGCGTTCTGCACGTAGATCACGTCGGCACCTCGGGATTCCCGGTACAGAACGAGAAAGTATTTAATGAGACGTAGCGGTAGTGGTCGGTTCTTGCTTACGGTAACGAGACGAACTCCCGGCATCTTTTCAGACGTCGTAGCGTACGCGACGACCGTGATGTCGTGTTCTGTATGAATACGACTGGTGAGTTCTTTGGTGTAAATAGCAGGCCCACCGATTTCTGGGATTACGAGTGGGGTGGCAAGGATGATTTTCATATATCGGGTATAGTATATAGCAACACGTACAAAAGGCATGAGACTCCTCGTTCTAACGCAGATTATGGACCGCACGGACCCTACGCTCGGGTTCTTTGTGCCGTGGGTGGGTGAACTCGCAAAGCGTGTGGATAAGGTACACGTTATATGTCTCCAGAAGGGCGGGTTTGAGTTGCCTGCAAATGTAACCGTTTCAAGTTTGGGAAAAGAGTCAGGTGGCTCGCGCCTCCTCTACATCATTCGCTTCTACAAGCAGCTCCTTGCACATGGTTCCTCCTACGACACCGTATTCGCGCACATGAACCATGAGTACGTTATCTTGGCCGGGCTATGGTGGAGACTACTTGGAAAGCGCGTGTACCTTTGGCGCAACCACTACGAAGGATCTCTTTTGGTTGATCTGGCCTCACTCTTTTGCACCAAAGTATTTTGTACCTCCCGCTACTCATACACCGCACACTACAAGCACACTGTCTTCATGCCTACCGGTGTCAATATTGAATCACTGATGCCGGAGATTGAAATTAATCGTGTCCCACGCTCCATACTCGCGCTCGGTCGCCTGAGTCCTTCAAAGAACCCTGAATTCCTTCTTCGTGTCTACGCACTTCTTAAGAAACGAGGTGTAGCCTTTACGGCTTCATTTGTTGGTGGAGCTAAGGAGGAGAAATATCAAACCGAGCTTGAAGCGCTTCGCGACAGCCTTGGTCTTCGTGACTGTGTTACGTTCGTCGGCGCTGTCCCTAATACAGAGACCTTCCGCCACTACCGCGCTGCTGACGTGTTCGTGAACGCAAGCAAAAGCGGCATGCTTGATAAAAGTATGTTCAAAGCAATGGCCGCAGGAGCTCTCGTTGTCTCGGCAAGCCTTGACCTTGCAAAAGAAGTCTCAGAGGAGTTCGTGTTTGAAGAGGGAAATGAGAATGATCTTGCCGATAAACTTGAACATCTGCTCTCACTAAATCCAGAAGAGCGCGCACAAGCCTCAGCTACCTTCTCACACGTTGTTATGAACAACAGCTTGCCTGTCTTAGCGGACAAACTGGTGAAAGAGATGTCCTAGCCTGTTGTGAGCTGATACAATTATTTTATGAACACAAAACCATTGGCCCTTAAGGGCTTTACCCTTATTGAGCTTATGGTCGTCGTTGCGATAATCGCCATTCTGTCTTCCATTGCGATTATTTCTCTAAACGAGGCGCGCGTGAAAAGTCACGATGCAGCTCGTAAGGTCGCTGTGTCCCAAGCGGGAAGAATCCTTACCGTCGCGTGTCCGATTCCAGCAGGTGGAGCAGGTGACTACGACTTCAGTGTTATTGCAGCACCTTTTGCTGCGCAGTATCCGCAATATGCGGCCTACGTCGCAAACATTCGTGACCCCAAAGAAAGTGGTTCAGAATCAGGATACCGTTATGTAGTCACAGCCGAAGGAAAGTGCGCCCTCTATGCGAATCTTGAGCGCAGTAGCGATGGAGTGGTACTTCCGATCACCACACCAACACCAGGAGCTGGGACTGGCGTATTTCAATCCGCAACCGCAGGGCCCAATGGCTCAAACAAATACTTCCAAGTTTCAAACTAGAAGGTAATAGGAATGACGAGTGACTGGTCGTTCGCTGGCTCCCCTGAAGGGTTGTCCTTCTTTAGAACGAGTGTCCCAAGAGACCCTGGAGTTTGCGCGGTATAGGAGATGTTTGCCGTGAAGGGAACGAAATCGGTGGTCATCCAATCTCCTTGTGCTTGTGCGATACCGGAGCCGATCACGTTATTTCCAGCGTCACGCACTTCAATAGGGAATGATGCCTCAAAATACCACATGCCTCGTGCACGTCCTGTGACGGACAGTGGTGAGCTAACGGTAGCGCTAATAAGTGGCGCATCAACCTCTATGAGATCAGGAATACCTGCTGAGGTAGATCCCTCAATATCTTGTGAAGGGTTCGTATCCTCTTCAGTGAAGGAAAGACCAGACGGTGTTATACATTGCCGAGGAAAACTTTCCATAACAGGGTAACGATCCGCACATTCAGCGAATGTGGTGGGTTCAGGAAGCGGGCGAGAGACGATAAATGCGATAAGGGCAACGGCGCCAAGTAGCGCAACACCGATCAATATGGACTGGGTTTTCATATCCATAAAGTATGTATGAGGGATCGTGAGTACGCAATGAATAGAGGTGCGTCTGGGCTAAAAGGCTTAAATACGCTACTGTATGAGTACTCGTGGCAAAAGAAAAGACAAAAGAGAAGAATACTGGCGGCCCTAAAGAGGTCGTTGTCCGTTTTGAGGAGGTCTCATACGGATATGGGCACAATCACCCCATCGTTGATGAGGTGTCATTTTCTGTAAAGAAGGGAAGCAAAGTGACGCTCATGGGACAAAATGGAGCGGGCAAAAGTACCCTCTTCAAACTCATTACCGGAGCCGTACAGCCCGACCACGGCAAACTGGTCTACGCCAACGGCCTCACGATAGCTCTGGCACACCAGGTGATTACTCAGGATGAGCGCGAGCTTTCTATACGTGCGTTCTTTGAGAAACGCTTTACCGAAAAAGTATACGACATTGATCCAAAGATTGATGCGGTGCTTGAGGTGGTGAACCTGCACGCAGATCACGACCGCTTGGTACGCACGTTCTCCGGAGGTCAGCAAGCGCGCCTTCTCCTTGCTTCAGCTCTGATTCAAGACCCCGATCTCTTGTTGCTTGATGAGCCTACCAATAACCTGGACACAGCAGGTATTGAACACCTCACGGCATTCCTTAAGGCATACCAGAAGAGCTGTTTGGTTATTTCGCACGATGCTGAGTTTTTGAACTCCTTTACGGACGGCGTGCTTTATCTTGATGTACATACCAAGAAGGTTGAGCAATATGTTGGAAACTATTTTGATCTCTTGAAGGAGATTTCTGCACGTATTGAGCGCGAGAACCGACAGAACGCACAGCTTGCAAAGAAGATTCAGGACAACAAAGATAAGGCGAACTTCTTTGCTCAGAAAGGAGGAAAGATGCGTTTGGTTGCAAAGAAAATGCGTGAGGAGGTGGAGGCAATGGAAGAAGAGAAAGTAGATGTACGAAAGGAAGACAAGACCATTCGACCTTTTGTCATTCCAGCACAAGAAGACCTTGTAGGTCCTATTGTGTCTATTTCGTCAGTTACGACCATGCACCCCAAGACGCATAAGCCGGTGGTGAAGAA
>CAYRRU010000005.1:5148-8382 GCA_964426785.1 uncultured Candidatus Saccharibacteria bacterium
CTATTTCGTCAGTTACGACCATGCACCCCAAGACGCATAAGCCGGTGGTGAAGAAAGTATCCATAGTCCTAAAGCGTGGACACCGATTACAACTCAAGGGCCCTAACGGTATTGGAAAGACCACGCTCCTTGAAGCACTTGCGCGTGGAGACGCTGAAGGTGCTGAGATTAGCAAAGGCATTAAGGTTGGCTACTACCGCCAAGACTTCTCCACGCTTAACTTTGATGACACGGTGCGTGAGGCACTGATGAAAGTAATGGATAAGCCTGAGGATGAGAGAATGCGCTCAGTAGCCGCAGGCTTCCTCATCACGGGAGCACTCATTGAGAAAAAGATTGGTTCACTCTCTGAGGGTCAAAAGGGATTGGTTGCGTTTGCGCGTCTTGTTCTCATGCGCCCAGGTCTTCTTATTCTTGACGAGCCTACCAACCACATCAACTTCAGACACATTCCCGTTATTGCAAAGGCACTGGATCAGTTTGAGGGTGCACTCATTATTGTGAGTCACGTACCAGAATTTATCGCGCAAATGCGTATTGATGAGACGCTTGCGCTTGGCGCATGAGCAGTTGGTTCGTCTATTTCGTAACGTGTAGTGACGGAAGTATTTATAGTGGTGTCACCACGGATCTTGAGCGTAGAGTTCTAGAACATAATGAGAGCGCTAAGGGCGCAAAATACACCAAAGCACGCAGACCAGTAGTCCTTTCTTATAGTGAGGTACACGAATCACGCAGTTTGGCCTCTAAACGCGAAGCGGAACTTAAGAAACTAGATAGGAGTCACAAGCTTACTCTTATAGCCCAAGCGACTTCAAAAACGCGGAAAGCTCCTCGCCCTCAATAGCGCGATACTGATTCGCTTTCAGGTTACCAAGCCGAACATTCATAACGCGCGTGCGCTTGAGGTCGTCTACTTCATTAAAGAGTGCTGCCACCATACGTCTGATCTGGTGCTTCTTTCCTTCGGTAAGGGTGATGGTGAAGGAGTGCTCTCCATTAATACGCACATGAGCAGGGCGGGTCATATATCCTTCAATATCAACACCCGCCTCCATCTTGTCTTTGAAGTTACTGCGTAGTTTTGTCTTCGTTTTCACGGTGTACTCTTTCTCGTGCTCTTTGTCGGGATTCAGTAGGCGATCCGTAACCCGGCCATCATCCGTAAGAATAATGAGACCATAGGAGTCCTTATCAAGTCGGCCAACGGGGAATGTGCCTTGGAGTTCCTTCTCGTCCTTGAGCACATCCTCAATATCGTCATCTGCTCCTTGGGCGCCATGCGTCACTACACCACGAGGTTTGTGGTATGCGAAGTAACGGTACGCCTTTGCACGCTTGTTACTCTTCACGGACACATCGTCTCCTTCATTTACCTTGTCGCCAAGAACGGCAGTACGGCCGTTAATACGCACACTACCGCGAGCAATAAGGTCATCAGCACCACGACGAGTGGCGTAGCCCTGGGAAGCCAGGTATTTATTAATGCGCATGGGGAAGTCCGACACTGTGCGGACAGTATAGCCTATTGTGGGGAAACTGGTGCTTCTCCTTCTCGGATCACGAATGACGTGACGGAGACTTGCGTGTTGTCTTCACTTACCGTGTAGGTAAAGTCAGCTGTGTACGCATTGTGTCCATCCTCGTATGAGACGGAACCGTTACCATCGAGAAGGCGAATGCGGGTCACATAGAACGTACCGCCCATGGTTGCAGGTACTGGAGAGAGTGTCGCCAGGTTGGTGCGCACGTAGTTCTCAATCGCGTCAGCACGAGTGTTGAGCTCTGCGTGAGGACCTGTATAGACTTCTGGCTGGTTAGTGTTGTTGTGATAAATGGCGTAGGCAAAGATGCCGAGAACGGCAATAACGATGGCGATTATAATGATTCTTTTTTTGTGTGTGATTTCCATATATATAGTGTTCTTAACCTTAGACGTATGAACGGGGCATGAATGTCAGATGTCTTTTCCGGCGAAAGGCGTTATAGAGAGATCATCAAGAGTAATAGTATCAAGGCAACGGACATTTACTGCAACCATCTCGGAGCCGTCTGGCCCCTTACCACGACCAAATGACTGGACTCCACAAGTAGAACAAAAGAGATGTGCAATGTGCTTCTTGTTGAAACGATACTCGGTGAGGTCGTTCTCTCCCGAAAGGAGAGTGAAGTCACTGCTTGGAACGAAGGTGAGAAGAAAGCCTTTTGCCTGGCAGTATGAGCAATTACAGGCAATGATCTTTGTAAGGTCCGTGGAGACCGTAAAGCGCACCTTTTTGCAGTGGCACCCGCCTTCGTGTGTGTTCATGGGGGAATTATAGTACTAATTCCTTATCCACACAGCAGGGGGAATGGTATATAGAACAATTGTTCTATATACTTAACACATGAACCCGGCATACCAGAGCAAGATTCTCTCCTTCCACCGCACGCATAAGCGCATGCCGTCCATTACGGAAGTCATGCAGATGTGTGGACTTGCCTCTCGTAGCTCAGCACACTACGTCGTTTCAAAACTAGTGCGTGAGGGCATTATTGATAAAGATCAGACAGGCAGACTTATTCCCGCTCCCGTTCGTCTTCCGCTTGTCGGTCACATACGAGCAGGATTTGCCGCTCCTGCAGAAGAGGAACTCGCCGATACCATAAGTATTGGTGAATATCTGATTCGTAAACCTGAAGCAAGTTTTCTACTTGAAGTGGAGGGCGACTCTATGGAAGACGCGGGTATTCATGATGGCGACATGGTTATTTTTGAACGCGGACACGACTATAAGCCAGGTGACATCGTTGTTGCCCTTACCGAAGACGGATACACACTCAAGTACCTGCGGAAGAAGGGCACGACGTTCTATCTGGAAGCGGCAAACGATGCGTACCCTGATATCCATCCGAAAGAAGGAGAAATCATTGGTGTGGTGACGGGAACATTCCGCACATACACATGAACCCGTACCCCAGAGCCATTCTGCATTTTGATGGGGATGCGTTCTTTGCATCTATTGAACAGTCTCTTGATCACACACTCAAAGGACGACCAGTGGTAACAGGAGCAGAGCGTGGTGCTGCCACGTCCATTTCCTACGAAGCAAAAGCGCGCGGAGTTGTGCGCGGTATGACCATGCGTGAGATTAAGCGGGTGTGCCCGAGCGCGGTTATTGTGCCCGGAAACTACACCGCATACTCGCTCTATGCAAAGCGTATGTACACCATTGTGCGCTCCTTCACCCCACT
>CAYRRU010000005.1:8482-22599 GCA_964426785.1 uncultured Candidatus Saccharibacteria bacterium
CGTTTCTTGAAACTATTTCTGCCGGAAGTATTTGGGGACTCGGTGGTGCCTCAAGTCTGCGCCTCATGAAGCTCGGTATTAATACCGCGCTCGACTTTGCCAAGAAGGACGAGCAATGGATCAAAGAGCAGAACTTCGCGAGTCCTCTGCGCGATATATGGGCTGAGCTAAATGGTCACTTTATAAAAACACTGGATACGACGCCTCGCGAAAAGATAGGCTCCATTATGAAGACGCACACCTTCAGGCCAACCTCACATCGCTCCCAAATTCTCTCAGAGCTTTCAAAGAATGTGGAAGGAGTGTGTGCCAAGGCGCGGCGCTACGGGGTTAGCTCCAAAGGTTTCTCTTTTTATCTCAAAACCCAAGACTTCACGTATCAGACGCGCTCCATTGATTTACCCATCGCGCTCAATGACGCAAGTGAATTGATGCGACTCATTGATTGTGAATTTGATGAGGTATATGACGAATCGGTACTTTATAGAGCAACAGGCATCACATTGCGAAGTTTGGTTATGCAAAAGGAGATAACACACGATTTGTTTGGGGAAATAGAAAAGGAAACAGAAAAGTCCAAAGGGAAGTTAGACGCCATTGATGCAATGAACCGGCGGTATGGAAAACATACGGTGTTTCTGGCTTCAAGCCTTAGCGCTTTGAATGTGCCTAGTCGCGTGGGCACGCAGAGGAAAATACGCATGGGCATAGAGGAGCGGAAGAAAACATTGAACATTCCGTATTTGGGGAAGGTGCGGTAAGAGGAACGAAAACCGCTAGGAGAGTCGCAACTGACATCAACTAGCGGCTTTGGTTGTCGTCTATAGAGTGTGGACACTCGGGGTGATCGTGGTAACGAACGATAATGAACGTGTCGCCAAAGCGAGGGTGCGATGACACCCAAACTCCCTTCGGTATTGACCATGACGGATCGGTTCATTGCAGGCTGCACAAGGATCATCAGGAACTTTCCCTACCGTGTGTGTACGGGTCCACGCCTTGATGAGACGCATTGTGGTGTCCATCAGTCAAACTCCAGTGTTGGACTGGTGTGATTAAAGCATAGTGATAGATAGCTGTCAGCAGTGCTCGATCATAAGCAAAACCGCCCCGAAGCAAAAGCGCCGGGGCGGTCGATGAGAGAACGGAGTAATTCAGACGCGCCTAGTGATGCCGGTGAGATGGGCGGCGCCAGAGCGGGATTTGTCAAACTTGCAGACGATGATGGTTGGAATAG
Source organism: uncultured Candidatus Saccharibacteria bacterium (assembly GCA_964426785.1). GTDB lineage: Bacteria > Patescibacteriota > Minisyncoccia > Phycocordibacterales > Phycocordibacteraceae > C7867-001. The sequence goes on from CAYRRU010000005.1 coordinate 9,720, forward strand.
CGAGCCAAACCATCTGGTCATTCATCGAATAGGCTCCTGGCTCCGTGATCCCAAGAACTCGTCTATAGACCAGATCGGGATCCTCGCATTCAAAGACTTTGCCGTAGCGTTCCTTTGAACACTGACCACAACGATATATTGTTTTGATAAGCACAACACACCTCCTTGGTGAACATTCCTCAGCACTATGCAGAAAGAAAAGTCTTTGGTCAAGCAACCCGCACGAAACGAGGTGTTGCGCCGGTAGGGGTCTCCACCATCTCCACAAAACTATTGAGCGGGCGCACAAACGTCACGTGTTCGTCATACTGTGCTTCGTAGAGCACACCAACCTCTTCAGTCGCTTCAATAATTGCGAGTCCCGTGACGAGGTACTCATGCGTTGGGTCCTTAAAATGGGTGTAGCGAGTACCAACCGTAACGAGTGCTCCCGCTTCGGTGAGTTCGTGCCTGAGTTCCTCTTGTGTTCTGTGTGCCATATGTATGTATTCTACCGTACGTGTAATAAAAGGAAGCCTTATACGTCTTCATGAAGAGCTATGATGGAAAGCCTTATACATGACGTACTGATCGCTATTCCTGCCCTCGTACTCGCGGTGACTTTCGGAGTACACGCTCTTACAAATGCGGGTTAGGCATTTGCTATAGTAGTTGGACTTCTCGTAAGAGGAGAGGAGAGCGCCCGTCATAACTTATGGACCAACAGGAAGCATCGGCAGGATTTCTGCATACGTATGATACGTATGGTAATGACATATTCCGCTTTTGCCTTCTTAAAGTCTCCAGTCGTGAGGTGGCTGAGGATCTGACTCAGGAGGTATTTATGCGCTTCTGGCAGACGCTCAAGAACGGGACTGAACTTAAGAACGAGCGTGCATTTCTTTACACACTCGCTCGGAACCTCATCATTGACTGGTATCGTAAGAAGAAGGAAAGTTCCCTTGATAATCTTACCGAGCAGGGTATTGATTTCGGGAACGATGATCATAAGCACATTGAACGATCAGCAGAGGTAGCAGAAGTGCTCTCGGTCATACACCAGCTTGACCCGGACTCACGGGAGGCCCTTTTGCTACGGTACGTTGAAGGATTTTCGCCACGAGAGATTGCTGAACTTTCGGGTGAGTCCGCAAATGCAGTGTCGGTGCGCATCAATCGGGCGATAAAGAAGGTGCAAGTTTTGATACACGCAACATGAAAAACATTGATTCATTCATCGCACAATTTACATCTCTTACCAAAGGTATAGAGATGTCTGAACGCACGCGCACCTCTATGCGTGAGCGTCTTTCGGCATACGCAGACATGCACCCTGTGTCCCCACTCCCATCCTCTAAAACTATTTCCCACTACTTCGGCATCTACGCGTTCCGTGCAACGTTTGCTCTTGCACTAGTTGCTGTGGGCGTAACGGGTATTGTTCAAGCCTCTGAGAAAACTGTGCCCGGCAACGTTTTATATAACGTAAAAGTAAGTGTGGTTGAACCACTTGAGGGTGTGCTTATCATCGGCGCAAAGAGTAGAGCAACCTGGAACGCCATTCTAGCTGAGCGTAGGCTCTCGGAAGCTGCAGTACTTGCGGTTGCTGATACGCTTGATGCACCAACCCGAGAGTATCTTGGAGAGAAATTTGAAACCTTTGCTGAGCGATCAAATACGGCAGCTGATGAGGTGCATGCAGAAGGAGACATTACAGGATCGCTTGCTCTTCGTTCTGATCTTGAGGCACGCCTTTCCGCACACGCAGACCTGCTCGCGTATCTTTCTGAAGGAGAGACAGAGAGTGAATCTAGGGCACTACTTGCGGTTGTAGAGGAGACACGTGACGCCATTTCTGCAGACCGAGAAGTTGCAGAGTTTGATGCGTCTGCTGAGACACTCGCGTATGCAGAGAGTGATATTGATGCTGTCGCGCGTGCAACGGATGAGATTACGGAGCTCGCACTTGGAGCTGGTGTGTCAGAAAACGTTGCGCCTCGCCTTGTGGAAGCACGTGCCGCAATTGCGCTTGCACGCTCCTCTCTTGCAATCAATGAACAGGGAGATGCCTATGTCGCAGCACAAACCGCCACACGTCTCACGCACGAAGTCGCTATCCTTGCTCGCAACAAGGACATTGTGGCGCTTGGAGCACCCACGGTTGATATGTCAGCTACGATGATGGCACCAAGTGCAAAAGAAGTATCTGAGGAACCTGAGGAAGTGGCTGCAACAACAACCGCAACAACCACGGCTTCCACAACAGAAGAGAAGCCAGAGCATAAAGAAAATAGCGAACTCTTTGATTCGGTAAAGTCATTTATTGGGCTCTAAGAGTTTGCGCTGATACAATGAGCGCTCCATGACGCAACCGGAAGCTCTCTCCATACTCCACACAGGTGCAAACGTATTCCTTACCGGAAGTCCGGGAAGCGGGAAGACGCATACGGTAAATGCGTATGTTGCGTGGCTCCGCTCGCACGGCATAGAACCATCCATTACCGCCTCTACGGGGATTGCAGCCACACACATACACGGCCAAACCATTCACTCGTGGAGTGGTATTGGTATTAATGACCATCTTTCAGCTGAAGCACTTGATCGCATTGCAAGCAAAGAACATGTGGTGAAGCGTATACAAAAAACATCCGTCCTCATCATTGATGAAGTTTCTATGCTCTCGGGGAACGTGCTTTCTATGGTTGATACGGTGTGTCGGGAAGTCAGACACAGTGAATTGCCGTTTGGTGGTATGCAGGTGGTTTTGGTGGGTGACTTCTTTCAGCTTCCGCCTATTTCTAAGCGTGGCAATGAAGCGGTATTCGCGTTTCAATCTGACGCGTGGAAAGCACTAAACCCAATCACTTGTTACTTGTCAGAGCAACATCGCCAAGACGATGCGACGTTCCTTTCCGTGTTGTCCGCCATACGCGAAGGATCCTGGGACGAGTCACATGTCACACACATTATGCGGCGCGAATCTGATGGAGAAGGTATTGAAGACGAGGTACCGCGCCTCTACACACACAACGAAGATGTTGATCGTATTAATACGCAGAAGCTTGAGGAACTAAAGGGTGCGTCAAACGCATACACCATGTCTGAGACTGGAACCCCTGCTCTTGTTGAGGGATTGAAGCGCGGCTGCCTCTCTCCCGAGCAATTGTTGCTTAAGATTGGTGCTCTCGTAATGTTTACGAAAAACAGTCCCCTACAGGGATACGTGAACGGGACCCTCGGGCGCGTGGTTCGCTTTGAACGAGAGACTGGATACCCGGTTGTGGAGACCAATGACGGGCGCAGTATCGCGGTAGCCCCGGTTGATTGGGCTGTTGAAGAAGATGGACGGGTGAAGGCGAAAGTAACGCAGACGCCACTGCGCCTTGCGTGGGCAATTACCATACACAAGAGCCAGGGTATGAGCATGGATCAAGCAGCTATTGATCTCTCTCGGGTGTTTGAATACGGACAAGGCTACGTAGCACTCTCGCGCGTTCGTACACTCGCAGGTCTTCACTTGCTTGGCTGGTCTGAGTCAGCACTACAAGTGCACCCTGATGTGGGTGCTATTGATGCAGCGTTCCAAAAAGCGTCTGATAGTGCTGTACTGGCGTTTGAAGCTCTTGAAGAGACTGGGGAGCGCAGGATCATGGAAGAGAACTTTATTCGTGCCTCAGGCGGGTCTATTGAAAAAGTCGTGCGTGCAGTGCCCAAAGTGAAGAAGAGCACCTATGACGAAACGAAAGTGCTCGCCGAAGAGGGACTTGATATTGATCAGATTGCAAAGAAACGCTCACTTACAGTCGGTACCATTTGCGACCACATTGAGAAACTACTACTCGCCGGATCACTCGCGACCATTGATACTGAGGATCTGGTGCCGAGTCGTTTGCGCGACGCGCTTCCCAAAATACATGCGGTGTTTGAAAAAGCAGGAAGTGCGAAGCTCGCTCCCGCCTTCACGAAACTTAAAGGATTGTATTCGTATGATGATTTGCGGATTGCGCGCATCGCATACGATACTTAACGCTATATACTTACATTATGAAGAGGACTGCACCGTACGCACTCATTGGGCTTGGGATTATCGTGATGGCGGGTATCGCGTGGTGGTTTGGATTTAAAAATGCACCAGCTCCTACACCCACACCCCAGGTTCCAGAGATTGAACTCTCTGATGGGCTCTCCATATACACCAATGGAGAGCAGGGCTTTTTACTTGCCTATCCAGAAGGTGCACTCGTTACTGAGACATTTCAGAGTAACCATCTACCCAATGTATGGCGTTCCGATGGACAATCAGAAACATCAGGCACACCGCTCCTTGCGGTTACAACGTACCAAACAGAGAGCTCAAACTCGTACCCACGTCACTTTGAAGCGGTATTGCGTATTGGTATGAGTGGCGACCCAGGCGAAGTCAATGCGTGTCTTGTAGCACAAAATGGAGAGCAGGAGCTTCCTGACCGTGTTATCGGTGGTGTTACCTGGAAAGCGTTTTCCTTTGGGGGCGCTGCGATGATGAAATACGTGAAAGGTGTAAGTTACCGCACCATGCGCGAAGGGAACTGCTACGCGCTTGAAACGATTGCTTCGGGATCAAGCTATAGAGAGGATCCTCCAAGCACAAACGACATTGCTGACAGTGTGCTTGATGCAGAGTATGCAAAACTTGATACGATTGTAGATACGTTCCGCTTTGCTCGTTAATTATTTCTTCCTATGTCTATTGTCCATTGGCTCATCTCCGCAATTGCAATCTTTATTGCCGCACAACTTATTCCAGGCGTTGAGGTAACGCTTTGGGGAGCTATTTTGTTAGCGGTTGTGCTAGGTCTCATTAACATCTTCCTCAAACCTATCATTACCTTACTTACACTACCGCTTAATATTGTAACGCTCGGACTCTTTTCGCTTGTGGTGAATGCACTCCTCATCATGCTGGCGGGGCTTGTGGTTCCGGGATTTGTAGTCACCGGTTTTTGGGCTGCGTTCTTCTTTGCGATTTTGTTGTCGCTTGTAAACGCGCTCTTCTCGCTGGGCATGAAGCGATAGACATGACGCGTGTACACACAAAAGAGCCGGGCAACCGGCTCTTTTGCTACACCTATGGCGTATACTTTTAGTACATGGCACATGAGGGATATGCACAACCCATCCGTACTCCGGAGGAAGAAATTGCGTACTTGCGTGAGCAAGTAGAAATACGAGAGCGCGAATTGCAAAACCTTGCAACGGAGACACCACGCTCACATGTGGTGCATGAACGCATCATCCATCATCGCACTGCACCTGTAGAAGATCTTCTAACGCCTGGGTATCGTCTGAAGCCTGAGGAAGTTGATGCACTTGCACTTGATCTTGACCCTGAGAACGATGACGAGACCATGTATGAGCTTCGGAACATCATGGAGGAGAAGGGTATTAAGAACGCGTATGCCGTACTAGAGAAGCTCAATAGCCCACACCTTGAAGACGATTTTCATCGTTTCTTGGTGCAGTACATGGTGAAGCGGATGGAGATACCAGGGTTTAAGGAGAATCAGCCTGAGTGGAAAGCGCTCCATATGACGCTGTATGAGATTGCACTTCCGGAGCCTGAAGGTGAGGACGGTAACGGATTTAAGAAACCCCTCAAAGAGCTCATCTCTGCGATGGAGCAGTTTTATGCGGGTATGTTAACCGTTGAAGACGCGTACGCAGGGGAACCCCCTTACTTTACGCTTGAACTTGCGGTGCCTGCAGACCGCCCCAATCTTCTCTTTTATGCTGCCGTGCCAAACGGCAAGCGGGACCTTTTTGAGAAACAACTACTTGCCATATTCCCCCACGCACACCTTAATCGTCAGAACAATGACTACAACATTTTTGCTGAAGGAGGCACGTCGCTTGGCGCCGTGCTTGAGCTTGAGCACTATCCCATGCTTGCACTTAAGGACTACACCGAATTTGACTACGACCCCATCAACACCCTCTTGAACGCATTTGCAAAGATTGGTGCGGAAGGCGAAGGAGCATCACTCCAGATCATCATTCAGCCGAAGCACGACCGGTATGTGAAGCACTATCGCAAAGTGTTAGACGCATTGCGCAGCGGCGAGCATCGTTCAAAAGCGCTCTCTATGCCTGACCATTTGGCTGGAGAGGCTGTGCGTGAGATTGGCGGAGTATTGTTTGGCTCTTCGTATGAGAAAAAAGAAGCGCAACGTGCACAGGTACGGCAATCCGAGGCGAACAAGCATGAAATTGAGCTTGTTGAGCGGAAGATGAGTACTCCAGTTGTAGGAACAACTATTCGCCTTGCTACGAGCTCACCAGACCACGATCGCGCTGACGCATTGCTGCACGAGCTTGAGTCAGCATTTAAACAATTTGAGTCGGCACATGGTAACCGTGTGATTTGGAAACACCCACACCCTGGGAAAACGCGGGAATTTTTCCATGATTTTGCGTACCGCGTGGCATCAAAGAGTAATGAAGTGCCACTTTCCCTTCGGGAACTCACCACCATGTTCCACTTCCCACCAAAAGGTATTGAGTCAGCACCGAATCTTCGTCAATCTCGCTTTACGCAGGCTGCAGCACCGCTTGATCTGCCTAAATCGGGAACCCTTATCGGTGTAAATACGTTTCGTGGTCAGACAACAGAAGTACGTATGGAGGAAGAAGATCGTCTGCGCCATCTCTATGTCATTGGACAGACGGGTTCAGGAAAGACCGGACTTCTAAAGACGCTCATTGAGCAGGATATTAAAGCTGGAAACGGTGTGTGTTTTATTGACCCGCACGGCAACGACATCATTGATGTGCTGGCATCAATCCCACCTGAGCGATACGAAGACGTTATCTACTTTGATCCTGCCTATCTTGATCGGCCGTTTGGTCTAAATCTATTGGAATACGATCCGAACCGACCTGAGCAAAAGACGTTCATTGTGAATGAAATGCTGGCGATATTCCGAAGACTCTATGGAGATGTGCCAGAGTCCATGGGTCCTGCGTTTGAACAATATTTCCGCAACGCGACACTTCTGGTAATGGAGGACCCTGCATCGGGCTCAACCATTCTTGATATTCCTCGTGTGCTTTCAAATGCAGAGTTCCGTAACTTTAAGTTGTCGCGCAGTATGAATCCGGTTGTGAATCAGTTCTGGACAGAGATTGCAACGAAAGCAGATGGTGAAGCGTCTCTCCAAAACATTGTGCCTTACATCACAAACAAGTTTGATGACTTTACCGCAAACGACTTCATGCGACCAATCATTGGCCAGCAGGTTTCCTCCTTCCAATTTAGAGACGTCATTGATTCCAAGAAGATACTGTTGGTGAACCTATCAAAGGGAAGACTGGGTGAGCGTAACGCTAATCTCATTGGTCTTATCTTGGTTGGAAAGTTATTTATGGCTGCGCTTTCTCGCGCTGATTCTCCTGGTACTAATTTCCCACCGTTCTACCTCTACATTGATGAGTTCCAGAACATTACGACTGAGTCTATTCCAGGCATTCTCTCAGAAGCCCGCAAGTACAAGCTCTCACTCACCATGGCACATCAGTTCTTGGCTCAGATTGATGAAAAGATAAGAAGTGCGGTGTTTGGAAACGTGGGTTCTATGGCGGTATTTCGTGTGGGTGAAGAGGACGCAGAGTTTTTTGAAAAGCAATTCGCGCCAACGTTTAAAGCACTTGATTTCGTGAACATTGAGAACAGAAATGCGTACGTGCGCCTGCTTTCCCGTGGTGTGCCACAGAAACCATTCAATGTAAGAACCATTGATTTGGTTCCAGGGAACAAGGATCAGATTGATGATCTTCGTCAGCTCTCCTATCTGACGTATGGACGCGACCGAGCAACTATAGAGGGCACTATACGTGCACGGTATTTGTCGTAGTGCGCATGCTAGAGTTAGTACACTAATCTTTTATTTACACGCGTATGCCAAAAGGAGAAGGTTTTCCACCACCACCAACAAGCAAAGCACCCGCAAAAACTGACGACGACGTGCAGGAGTCAGGGCCCATTGAGGTGAACGCCAGTGCGTGGACTGGTGTGAGAGAACACGCACCGAAGGGTGAGTCGTGGTTCAATCGCTTGCGTGATTTGGTACAGAAGGTAGAGAAGGTTAAGCAGGGACCACTAAACCTTGATAGCTCTGAAGGACTGGAACCGGTAGGCAAGGAGGGTGCGGGTGATGGAAAACATACAAAGGAAGATCTTGCGCAGTTTGAGCAAATGCGAGCAGAGGGGGACGTCATTGAGGTTACCAAGCCAATGATTAACCTTGAGGAGAAAGGCAATCTAAAGCCATGGACAAAGGCCGAGATTGCGAAGTTTGAAAAGAGCGAGAAAGAGAAGGCTGAGCGCGAAGCTGAGTCGTTGCCTGTGCGTCAGGCACGTCAGGGCATTGAGCTTGCTAAAGAAGCAGGAATTTCCAACGAACGTAACCAAATGCACACAGCACTTGCTGAGCGTTCTGAGGCGTATAAGACATTCTTGCGTAGCGAGCAGGCGTTTAAGAAGATAAAGAAGCCTAGTGACGAAGACAAACTCGCACACGCGGCGACTAAGACGGCGCTCCTTCATGCTGAGAATAGCCACAAGGCGTCCCAGCTTCAGATGTCCACCGCAATGATGGAGTCAGTGAAAGAGCGACTCCGACTGGACGGAAAGGATGAAGCATACATTGAGCGCGTACTTCCTCGCTACCGCGGTATTGTCACCTTTAACGAAGTGCATCGGTCAAAGGCCAGAATGGAGAACGAAGCTCGCCTTGAAGTTGCAGGTGAGAAAAAGAAGAACATCTTTGAGAAGGGTCTTTCTTGGTACAACAACCTGAATAAGAGTATTACTGACAGCCTTACAAAGAAGCTCACAGGTAACAAGATACTTGGCTTTGGAAAAGCGCTTTCAGAGCAGGATGCAGCTCGTTGGGCCAGAAACGGTGTTCGTGCAGGACGCATGCTTGGCTTTGCAACACTTGGAGCAGGAGCAGGGGTACTTGGAGGACTTGGTGCTGGAGCGGTGCTTGGTATTGCACTTGGAAAGGTTGGACTTGGAGCACTCAACATTGGAACAGGTATGGCGGCAGGATACGGAGCGGGTGAAGTGTTTGACCGCACGGTAGGTCAGAAGCGCCTGGATGCCTTCACCGAAGCAAGGCGCGCTGAAATGGGAAGTGTCACTGACATTGCTACCGTTGAAGCTACACATGCAAAAGGAAGTAAGGAAGCACTAACCGCGTCCCGTCTTAAGTATGAACACGGTGCAGCCTTTATCACTGGTGCGGGAATGTCGCTCAATTCCCTCCTGCAAGTTATAAACGTTGAAAGTATTCGTAACGCAATTGATGCAGTTATGGATATACGTGTGGGAAGTGTGTCCGGTGTTCTTTCAAGCGCTGCTCATAAAGTAGCTGAGGGAGGTGAGCCTGCAGTTTCAGCCGCGCAAACAGCAGGGCCAAGTGTAGAGGCATCACCCAACACCAATCTCACAGGCCATAGCCTTGGTAGTGAGCCACCATCTCCTCGCGTGGCTGATGTTGCTGTTGCCGAGACCGCGCCTGGAGCAGTTAGCGCTCCCGCAGAAGCAGTTGCATCAGCAGGTGAAGGACATCGTCTTGCAATCTCAGGAAACATCAATAACGCAGATCGTCTTGTCGGACACTTTGGTGTGCAGATGCAGGAAGAGTTTGCTGGTAAAGATGCGCCGAAGTCGGTGAAAGCACTCTTTGAAATGCTGAAGACCGAGGAAGGTGCTTCACTGCTTCGTGGTGAGGATCAAGCTACACTCAAACTTAAGTTCCAAATGCCTAATGGTGAGAGTGCTGTCATGCAGCCAGGTGATTCACTAAGCCTTAACGCTAAGGGAGAGATTGTGTTTGAGCGCCCAGGGCACCCTGGACTCACTCAGACACTCATTGATGCGAATGGTGAGGTGCATGAAGCGAAGGGATTCCAGATGAGTGGTGGCGTTGAAACAGTGCAGGCTGCACCTGAGGTTGCAAAACCAGCAGCTCCCGCTGAGGCTCCGGTGTCAGCTCCTGTAGCTCCTGAAGTTACGCCTGCTGTAGCTGAAGCGGTAACTTCAGCTCCGGTAGAACAGGCAGCAGTTGCTGCAGAACAAGTACCAGTTGCTCAGGAGCCAGTAGCCACTCCTGAAGTTGCGCCAGTTCAACAAGCACCCGTTGCTCCAGAACAAGTAACAGCTCCTGAAGTCGCACCTGTTGAGCAAACCCCAGTTACTGCTCCTGTTGAAACGCAGACGCCAGCTCCAGAAGTTGCGCCAGTTGTTGAACAGGCGATTCCTCAGGCAGTTGAGGGTGCTCCGTTTGTGAACACACATGGAGTTACGGTTGATCCAAGCAAGCCTGGACTTTATGCTGACGAAAGAGGAAATCTCATTGCATTCGGAGGCACTGTTGAGCAACGAGCGCAGTTTGCACTTGATTACGTCCAGAAGAGACCCGAAGTGCAAGTGTATTTTGATTCCTCAGAAACTTCGGTTCTTGGAGAGAAAATTCCTCACCTTAGTCGTGTGGGGGTAGATCCAGACTCGGGCACAATCCAGATGCCAAACGAAGTTATGGATCCTACGCTAAGAGGTTCACGTCTTCCAACCGCAAACGATCTACGTACACTAATACCACCAACCCCGTAACTTAAACCACCATGACTACACTTCCAATCCAAAGTCTTCTTGATGCGTTGAATGTTGCTGAGCTTCCCGCGCAAGAACAAGAGGAACTCATCCTTGAACTTCAGGAAACAGTCTTTGAAGGCACCATGGCTCGTCTTGTTGAACAAATGGATGACGCCACAGCAGAAGAGTTCTCTGCACTTGTTGAGAAAGAGAGCTCTGAAGAGGAGGTTGAAGCTTTCCTGCAGGAGCGGGTCCCAGGGGCTAATGCTGTTGTGGAAGAAGTTATTAGGGATTTGACGGATGATATACTTTCCGTGAATACACAGTAACCATTGTCTATGAACGTAACCGCCACAGGAATTGCCGTAGCGCTCGCAGTCATCGTAGCTTTAATGCTCCTTGTCTTTGGGCCAGCAGTGTTTAATCCATTTATGAGTCAATCTCCTTCATCGGAGTCTATTCTTCCAACTGACATGAACGCATCAGAAGGCGCAATGCCAATCCCCGAGGTACTACCGACAGAACTAACAGCAAGTGACGAAGTTGTCGGTACAGGAGCTGAAGCAAAAGCTGGAGACACTGTTTCTGTTCTCTACAGTGGAATGCTTCCTGACGGTAGCGTATTTGACGCCTCTGTACGTCATGGAAACGAACCCTTTACCTTCACACTTGGTGCAGGAAGCGTAATCGCAGGATGGGATCAGGGCCTTGTCGGTATGAAAGAAGGAGGCAAGCGTCGTCTTATCATTCCACCAGCAATGGCGTATGGAGATAAGGATCTTGGAGTGATTCCTCCAAACTCAACTCTTATCTTTGATGTTGAGTTGTTGAAGGTCGGGAACTAGTTGCAAGCATATAAAAGTAATCGCCGGGGACCTGTGAGGGTCTCCGGCGATTGCGTTTCCATTACGAAACGCTTGGTATCAGTTTAGCGGCCGACGATCTCACCGCTCGTCACCAGCCCAGGGGCGGGACGATCGGTTCTGTTCCGGCTACGGACGTAGGACGCCGTGGCGTGGAAGCCTTCCAGCAGACGCTGGAGATCGGGCTTGCCGACCAGGCCGGGGGGCAAAGCCTTCCCGTCCTCCCAGTCGCGAAGCACGATCTCCGTGCAGTTGCCCATGGCGCCAGCACGAGCGAAGGCTCGGCTGTGCAGGCCATTGACCGCTCCGCCGAGGAACCCGCTCACGCCGCCGTCGATGGCAGACGCGCCGCCGTCCAGGCCGGTGTAGATCAGGGAACGAAGGCCTCCCGAAGCAGCGTAGGCGACGCCGTAGGTCACGCCGGAGGTCATCATGGCCTCAACGTTGCCGCTGAGTTGCGGATCGATCTGCGTGTTGCAGACCGTCGCGGCCGCTTGCCCCATCTGGTATTGCTGGGCAGACATCTTCCCCGAAGAGGAGAAGAAGATCACGGTAGCCATCGGATCGGCAGAATTGCCGCCGAGAGCGCCCGGGGAGGTGGCGCAGCCGCTGACGAGGATGGAAACCGAGGCCAGGAGGCCCACGGCCATTTTCGGAACGTTCATGGTTATTCTCCTAACCAAGTTGAAGTGGTCGAAGCCCTATTTCTATTCTGATACGCGAAAAGGACTTTCAACGAAACGTTACCACATAACACACCTCTCTGTCAAGCCCTAAACACGGCCTCATTCCTTGCTTTTAGGATGGCCTGGCGCTAGGTTAAAGAGGTGGAATCATTCTCCTTTGCTATACAAACGCGTGGCGGAAAGGCCCGCACGGGTGTCCTTACAACCCCGCACGGCGTGATTCAAACTCCTGCCTTTGTTCCGGTCGGCACTAAAGCGGGTGTGAAAGGCATAACGCCTGATGTGCTCGCCACTCTTGGCGCACAGGTAGTGCTTGCTAATACGTATCACCTGTACCTGCAACCCGGAGAGGACATTGTCCATAGTGCTGGAGGCTTGGGACCCTTTATGGGTTGGAACGGACCCACAATGACTGACTCAGGAGGCTTTCAAGTGTTCTCGCTTGGCGCCGCGTTCGGCCGCACCATCACCAAGATTGCAACGGGCGAAGAAATGACCCGCGAACAGGGCGTTGCGGTGTATGACGAAGATGTGCAGACTAAACATGGCCAGCTCGCCATCATTGATGAGGAGGGCGTTACTTTCACCTCACACCTTGATGGCTCACTCCACCGCTTTACGCCCGAACGTTCCGTTGAAATACAGCACGCACTTGGCGCTGATATGTTTTTTGCGTTTGACGAGTGCACGGGACCAACTGAGCCGTATGCATATCA
>CAYRRU010000006.1:0-20325 GCA_964426785.1 uncultured Candidatus Saccharibacteria bacterium
CTTGAACCGGGGACCTTCACTTTACAAAAGTGTTGCTCTACCAACTGAGCTAAGGCGGCGTTTGCGACATCCTACCACACTATAGGGATTCTTTGATAGTCTCCTTTTCACGCTTTCGCACGAGCCGAAACTGGGATAAAGATTCCCGCATATCAAAGCGCGGTTTCTCAGGAATACTGGGTGTCTGTGGACGGGTACTACGCAAGTACTTTACAACACGGGTCAAGAGTCGCTCCAAAACCCGGACGACAATGAGGGAGGCGTGAGCAATGTCATGTGCGATACGGGCAACCAACGTTCGGAAAAAATGCGAGAGGAATGCACTCCAGTCTACATGTGTAGCAATAAAGAGCGCCTTATCTGTCTTCTCATCTACTGTATTGCGTAGTCCCTCAAAAAAACGTACCCCACGGGCGCGTTCAAATCGGGTGAGGAGGAGGAACCCAATGAAGAGTGCGAGTGCACAGACTATGGCGATGAGATACGCCATATATGTTATTAGCGAGCGGAGAAGCGTGCGAAGCGGGTTATCTCTACGCGCTCCCCAAACTTCTGAGATGCTTCCGTAATAAGATCATTCACCGTCTTAGAATCATCCTTAATATATGGCTGATTAAGGAGCACCTGATCCTGGAAGTAGCTCTTCATTTTGCCCTCAAGAATCTTCTCCTGCATCTCTGCTGGTTTGTCTTTCACCTCCTCCTTAAACACCGCCTCAGCTGCGGTACGAGCTTCTGGAGCAATGTCAGCGTCAGAAAGGAAGCTCGGGTTCGTTGCCGCAACCTGCATCGCTATCTCACGTGCAAGCGCACTAAACTCTTCGTTACGGGCCACGAAGTCCGTCTCAGAAGAAAGAAGTACCATGGCGCCAATTTCTCCCCCGTGTAGGTATGTCGCGACTGCGCCAGCACCAAGCTCGCGGTCTGCTTTTTTGTCAGCTGCTGCTCCTGAGCGCTTGCGCAAAATAACCTCTGCCTGCTCCATGTCTCCACCCGCCTCCTCCAGTGCTTTCTTGCACTGCATGATTGAAACTCCGGTTTTATCACGAAGGGTCTTTAGCGTTTCGGTTGAGATTTCCATATACAGGTACAATTACAGCAGTAAATTAATACGCACAGCGCTCGTGGGACGAATTAACCCTTGCGACCCATCTCGTATGCAGCAGCAAGCTCGCTCAATACAAGAGATACGGTCTCGCGAGAAGAATCGTTTCCAACAATAGGAAACGCTGCATCACGAACGTTACAGTCAGAACTCATAACTCCAATGATAGGAATACCTGCAGCAAGAGCTTCACGCGTTGCGTGTGCCTCGTGACGAGTATCAACGATCACCATAGCATCAGGGCGCTTTGCAAGATCACGAACACCATCAAGGCGTTCTGAAAGACGATCAATCTCGCGGTCAATATAAATACGCTCAAGCTTGGTGTATAGCTTGTTGAGCTCTCCTGATTCGCGCTTTGCAGAAAGGTCAGCAAGACGATCAATGCGTTTCTTGATCTCTACAAAGTTGGAGATTGTGCCTCCAAGCCAGCGGCCGGCAACATAGGGAGCGCCAATGCGGCGAGCAGTATCGCGAACGATGTCAGACACCTCACGCTTCCCTCCCACAAACAAAACGGTCTTCCCGTCGCGCGCAAGTGCTGCAATAGCGGCCTTGGCTTCCGCAAGTTGGTCGTTTGTTTTGGCAAGGTCAAAAATCTCCACACGAGATTTCGTGCCGATAATAAAAGGCTTCATTGAAGGATGCCGGCGGCTTTTTAGCTGGGCAAAGTGCGCGCCCGTCGCAAAGAGACGGTCAACACCAGGTCCGGCCATATCAGTTATGGTCATATCGCTCATAAAGGTACCATAGGGCTAAATAGGAAGCAATTGCTAGCCTTTAGTCCACTTCTTCGGCAGGACCCACCCCTCCCTCAAGCGCCCGAGCCTTCAAGGTCTCAACAATGTCGTCCAGTCCCCCAAGCATGATTTTAGGCAGATTGTGCCAGGATTCTTTGAGACGGTGGTCGGTAACACGGTCCTGTAGGAAGTTATAGGTTCTGATCTTCTCTGAACGGTCCCCGGTCCCAATTTGGCCTGCTCGCAAGTCTGCGTGTTTTTTTGCCGCCTCCTCCTCAGCCAAATTCTCAAGTTTAGCGGTGAGGATTTGCATGGCTTTCTCACGGTTACCCAGCTGACTACGTTCGCTTGAACTGCGCACATCAACACCGGTTGGTATGTGCACCAGACGTACCGCAGACTCCACTTTGTTCACATTCTGTCCCCCTGCACCCCCTGAGCGAGTAAACTCCATGTGGATGTCAGCCGGATTAATCTCAAAGGTTGATTTAGGACGAATAGGAAGCGCCGCAACAGATGCGGTAGACGTATGGATACGACCTGACTTTTCAGTGAGAGGGACCCGCTGCACTCGGTGGACACCGGTTTCAAAGCGAAGTGCCTCATATGCCTCAGCGCCATTAATTTCAATCGTGAGTTCATCTATGATACGAACTTTCCAGCCTCTGGCTTCCGCATATTTCATGTACATATCCTTAAGTTCGCGCGCAAAGAGAGTCGCTTCGTCCCCTCCAGCTCCGGCACGAAATTCAAGCACGATAGCACTTGGTTTTGCTGCTTCCTCCTTATCCTTATTAAGAATATGCTCAATTTCCTTCAATATCTCCGCTTTACGTTCTCCTATACGCTTCAAGTCGTCCTGCGCCATTTCAAGAAGTTCAGCGTCACCTCCTGCAGCTTGGATTGCTCCCTCCTCCTCCTCAATGAGACGTTCAAATTCCTCCGCAAGGTACGCGGTTGAGAAATTCTTTTTAAAATCCGAGGAATATTCCATAGAGAGATGATAACGCGAGAGCGCCCGCCCCAAAAGTAGGGCGAGCGCTCAAGAAAGCTTCGTCATTTACTTGCGCTTCAATGCGCGCTGCTTAAAGCGCTCCACGCGACCCGTCTTATCAAGGGTACGATCCTCCCCTGTGTAGAAAGGGTGAGACTTTGAGGAAATCTCCACGATAACCTTTGGATATTCCTTTCCTTCAAAAGTTCCCGTTTCGGTAGCCTTGATGGTTGAACCGATAAGAAAAGCCTCGCCGGAGGCGATATCTTCAAAGATTACGTGGCGGTAGTCGCTTGGATGTACGTCTTTCTTCATGTAGTAAGTAGCCTATCATACGCAAAACACCCGCGCAATGCGGGTGTTTTGCGCCTACCTCGTATTCCTTCTAGAACTCCTGGAAGCGAGGAATCACGTTTATCACTGCCGTTGCAGTAGCTCCAGTACAGGTAACCGTATATGTCGTTTGAGCGGTTATTGCCGGAGTTGTAATTGTGGTGTCAGCCACGTTACACATATTACTTGTTATGGTCTGAGAGAATCCATTTGACCCGGTGACCGTACATGTTCCTGATATACCTGATCCTGAAACCGTCACTGTTGATGTCTGGCCCGTTGTCACACGATCAGGAACTGCTGTGATGGTAACTGTTGGATTTGAACATGGAGTTCCAACAGTTATAGTCGGACATGACTCAGTCTCTCCAGTGGACGTCACGGTTACATCCATTCCGTAGTACCCAGCAGTATTGTAGGTTCGATTGAATGTAGCTCGTTTTGAGGCTTGAGCAGCGGCCTCAGATGGATCCCACGTATACGCATTTGCTCCATAGGTTGAAGGGTTTGCGCTCCAAGTAACAGTTCCTCCCACTGCGATTGCACTGCTGCTTACCGCACACGAAAGCTCAGTTCCTGATACTGATGAGGTCACGGTAACTGTTCTCCATGCACCACAGTTGTCTGCCTCATTTGATTCAACAACTGAACCAACGAGTGATGTATTGCTGTCCGCACATGCGCGTACATAATACGTTCCTTCTGCAGAGAATGTATAGCTTGCACTCGCAACGCTTGAAGCACCTGCAGCAAGATTTGCTGAGGCCGTTCCAGCAATCGTAGCCGTTACTGCAGTGTGGTCAGAATTGTTGTCAATCTGAAACGCATTCTGAGTAGATTGTCCGACAGCTACGGTACCGCTGTTCGTGATGGTTGAGGAGAAACTCTTTGCAGTTCCAGCAATTGCGGAGCTCGGAGAGACTACTCCCGCGGCAAGGTTAGGATATGTCGCGCCCGCAGCAACGGTAATCAGAGTCCACGCGCCACAGTTATTCGTGTCGCTTGCTTCCGAAATAAGTCCGTTCACGTCAACTCCTGAACGTTTATCTGCACATGCACGCATATACCAATTTCCTGCTGTAGGAAGTGTTGCTGAATATGTCACAGCCCGATTTGCACCAGATGCAAGTGTGGCTGTGGTAGTACTTCCAAGGTCAGTCGCGTTAGCACCACTTATGCTTGTTGCTCGCTGGAATAACACAGGGAAGCTTGCTCCTGTTGTTGCTGAACCACTGTTAGTTACCGTTGCAGAGAACGTGGTAGCCACAGCTGCGGTTGCAGTTGTCGGTGTTATTGCACCTGATACTAGATCCGCATTGGATCCAACCGTTACACGTGCACTTGCGGTAGCCATGCCTGAAGTGTTTGAACAGTTAACGTAGAAGTCCTTGGTAACGGTAAGTGCTACAGATACAGAACCTGATGTTGCTCCTCCGGTGTTAAATCCTGTTCCGGTACACTGATCTGCGTTCGTTGAGCTCCACGTAAGGGTTGAGTTCCCTGCTCCAGCTAGGCTAGTTGGACTTGCACTCAATGTTGCCGTTGGCGCAGGTGGAAGCGTACATGTTCCTCCAGACGTCGTTGTGTATTGGATTGCGTAGTAATTTGTTTCCTTTGTTACCGCACCACTAGGGGGAATAATGTGGGTTTCAGTTGCCTTTGGCACAGATGGTCCGGTTACAGGATCAACATACATACATTTGTATCTAGTTTGTGAGACCTCTGCTGTCGGATTGACTCCATAATCAAAGGTAAACTTGTAGTTACAAGTACCATACGCAGCACATGCGTTAATACATTGCTGATAATGGTTTTGAGAGTCGTACGCTCCAGGTGTATCTCCGCTTTCATCAAAGATAATCTTTGAAGCGGATTCGTCATATGTTGGGAACACTGCTCCAGCAAATACCTCTGACTCAGTGTTCTCATAACAGCCCTGATTATCAACGGTAATGGTCACCGAGGCGGAAGGCGCAGACGTAGAGTCGGTACAAACAATCGTATAGGTTTTAGTTACCTGTGGCGAAACCTGCATTGATCCACTGTTTGAAACCTGCCCGATCCCTTGATTGAGCGAAGCGGAGACAGAGTTGAAACAATTCCAGGTAAGCGTTGCTGAACTACCGACTTGTAGTGTTGTTGGTGTTGCTGATATCTGAGCCGATGCTGCCTGCGCAGTGAGAGCTGGAGCAAAAGCTACGAGCGCAAGTGCAGCAAGCGTGAGAACCTGTATGCGAGAGATAGAGAGAATGTGTGACATACGCGATTACGGAAGAAGCTTGTAAGACGTAACCGATGCAGGGAGCGCATGACGTGTTGTTGGTTCAGCAGCGTCAGGAGCTGCGTACTCAAGAATCTCCTGAGTATCTCCTACATGTGAGACGGCATAGAGCTTTCCGAAACGGAACGCAACACTCTCCACACCATCTGGTAGTTCTCGTAAGGACGAGAACTTCAATCCACCCTCTACACTAGACACCTTATACACAAAGAACTTTCCAATAAGCGCATCACGAATCGCAAGATACGAACCATCATCGGATACTACAACTGCGTAATCCTTTGATCCTTCAACAGTAATAGGTGTGAGCGAAACAGTCCCAGCTGAAATGTCTGCAACAGAGATTCCTTCTGGAGAGGTGTAGAGAAGATAGGTCTTCCCGTCACGAAGGAAATATTGCGGAGCGTAGCCAACCCCCATGATGTCTACCGTTCTGTCATTTACGTTAAGTTTTTTCACGTACGAAGTTTCAACGACCGATCCAGCAACTCCCGGTAACATCGATGCGAACGCAATTGATGAACCATCTGGACTAACCGCAACTGCATCCTTGTATTCACCATCTACGTACAAAGACTCGGCAGTAGATCCGCGCACGCTTGAAACATCAGTGGTCCCAACAATACCTGCGTATACGCCGTTACGCTCGCTATACTCACTAAGTCCTGATGGGAGTGTGAGTGTTTTTACATCATCTCCCTTAAGGCTCAGAAACACTGAGGTACCATCTTCGTTCATTCCTTCTACAAGAACGCTTCGCTCTTCAAGCGAAACGCCAAAGAGGCTAGAAAGCCAGGAGCGAACTGCTGGGTGTAGGAGGACGGCGATAAGCGCAATAATAATAACTACCACCGCGCCAGTAATAATAAGATTGCGCGAAGGCATTGGTGCTTTTGGATTCTGCGGAGCAGGAGCCGGTGGCACCACGTTAGACACAGAACCTGAATTCATGTTTGGGGCTTCCATACCCTTTAGTATACGCAGGCAAAACCCACGCACCGTAACTATCCCCACCCATTTATTGGCTATTCAATGTATCAATATCCCTTTGGAAGGCAGCCGCTTTGCTCATAACACTGTTTGCATAGGCTTGACCCGCAACCGCCCAGTTCCCTCCTGCGTAGTATTTTGCTGCCGCTGTGTGTTCTGCTTGAGTGCTCCCTCCTGCGGCACCTACGTCAGCCAAATACAGGCCCGTTGCAGTAATTGCATGAAGCGAATTCCAGGGATCTGTTGCCGCTACACCAAGTGAGCTCTTTATTCTTGCTTCGTAGAGTGCCCAAGTAGAAGGAATAAACTGTGTTGGTCCCATGGCCCCTCCGTACCCCCCTGGCTGAGGACAAGAGACAGCAGTTGATTTCCAGTCACGGCCAAGTGACGTCACAATACGCTCAAACGGTACGGTGTCCCGAGGAACTTTCATCACACCCAGAAATGGAGTGCCCGTATTCTTTCCCTTTCCATCTCCAGTAGTGAGGTCAGTCACCAAACACTGTCCAACGTTTTTTCCAAGATCAGACTCTTGAGAGAGAATCGCAAGAATAAGTGCCGGTCGCACACCAGTAATACGAGATGCAATTTTTGCATGATCAACAGCGGTTCCAAACGGAATAGCGCCTCCACCTCCAGCGAGTGCAAACAATTCAGCACGAATTTGCGCAGCGGTGCGCTCGTGCATTTGCTTCACCGCTTGATACGCAGCTTCCTGTCCTTTTGTTTGCGCAAGGAGTTTTTGTTTTGCTGCCTCTTGTTGCTGCACCTTCTGTTGCTCGGTTACCTTCAATCGTTTTAATTTCTCTTGCTGACTTTTTTGCGATTCCAGCCCTTCTTTTTCAGCTTCAGTTGAAGCACGAGTTGTGGTCAAGCGATCAAAGGATTTATCCAGTGCATCATTAATAGATGCATATGCATCAAGATCCCCAAAGAAGTCTGAAACGTCCTCTGCAGAAAACGCCACTTCAATAAGTGAGTAGTCATCAAACTCGCGCGTGTTGCGTATAACTTCTGCGAGAGCGCCCCGCTGGTTCGCGAGTTGTCCGGTCAACGTATTGATCGTTTTGGAATGGACTGTAATGTTCTGGTCAAGCGCACGTATTGCAATTTCTGTTGCCTGCACTTGCAGTTTCGCTTTCTTAATTTCCCCATCAAGGATACTTATGTCGCGTTGAAGCGATGCTCCTTCTCCTTGGAGTTTATTAATGACCGTATTAGTTGCCGCAATTTGCGACTCAACAGCATCCAATTGCCGTTGCAATTCTTGCCTGCGCTGTGCGGTCGCATCAAGGCTCTGCGCGTAGATAATCGCAGGAGCTACCGCAACAAGCGACATCACAAAGAGTAAAGAAAAAAGTACGCGAGCACTCATGTCCGACTAGTATAGCAAAAAGCGGTCCCTCTCGGAACCGCCTTTTGTGAAGCGTTCAGAATTCTTATTCTGTTTCTTCCTTTCCTTTTTTCTCAACCTCAATGGCGCTCATGTCAGGGCCCGCTGATGGTGTCTCCTCTTCAACCTCAACTTCTTGAGCAAGAACGACGGTCTCTTCCTCATCAATAGTAGCGACGACACCCTTAGGAAGGCTAAGATCCTTCACATGGATTTGATCACCAATCTCAGCAAGTGCGCTCACATCCACCTCAATCTCGTGGGGCAAGTCAGCTGGGGCACACTCAACAGGAAGCTCGTGCAGAACTTTTACCAAGTTTGCACCAAGTTTTACCGCCATTGACTCCCCTACAAAAGAAAGCGGAACAGAAACTTCCACTTTTGCACCCTTCTCAAGTGCGAGAAAATCAGCGTGGCGAGGAATATTCGTCACCGGATCACGGTCAATCTCCTGGATGAGAACTTGCATTGGCTTCCCTAGGCCTTCAAGGTCAAGAACGCTGGACTCGCCAGTATCGCGAAGAATCTTGCTGAAATCCTGTATGGAAAGTGAAATAGGGGTTGCTTCTTGCTTGTGTCCGTACACAACAGCAGGCATACGTCCTTCTTTCGCAAGAAGCGCAGTCGTCTTGCCGATCTGATCTCGGCTCATTACATGTATCGTTGGCATAGTGTTCAAGAGTATGCCCCAGGAAGCACGGTTTCGCAAGGTGGTGGCTTATCCGCGTGCTTCTGCGACCTTTGCCAGGCGGGCAAGGTATATGGCTCGTGCAGCTGGAATATTTTCATCTTTGCCGGCCCATACAGCGAGCGCTTCCTCTTGGAGCGCGCGGGCATAAGAATATGTGAGAGGCCACGGTGCATGAACGTCTTTAGCTTTTGCGCTGATAGCGCGAAGATTCTCTGTTGCTTCATCTGGTGTCTGACCACCTGAGAGAAACACGATGCCTGGCACTGAAGACGGCACCGTTTCAAGAAGCGCATCAATAGTACTCTCGGCTACCTCCTCTGCATTATCCACCTTCCCACTCTTATTACCCGAAACGGCCATAGCAGTCTTCAAAATAACTCCAGAGAAATCAACGGCATGATCTTGCAGTGTCGCCATCAGTGTTTCAACTGCTTGTATGAGTACTTCCTTTGCCCGCATACGACTATGATTCCCTTCAAGCAATACTTCAGGTTCCAAAATAGGTACCATCCCAGCCTCTTGCACATCGCGCGCGTACTGCGCCAGGCGCTTTGCGTTTTCTACAATAGCTGTTGAGGTCGGGAGTATGTCACCTTGGATGGTGATGACCGCGCGCCACTTCGTAAATCCAGTGCCGTAGGTAGAACGGAAATTGGCAAGACGCTCAGGAAGTCCGATAAGACCTTTGGTTATGAGTTCATCTTTACTATTAGGGAAAGGTTCCGTTCCCTCATCTACTTTAATACCAGGAATAATGCCGCGGGACGCAAGGAGTTCAGGAAATGGAGTGCCGTCGTCTGCTTTCTGGTCTAGTGTCTCGCTGTAGAGAATGACGCCCGAGAGATATTGCTCAATACCCGGGGTTGCAAGAAACAGATCACGGAACTTGCGACGCATTTCCTCTGACGGCTCTATGCCATAAAGTTTAAGTCGCTTGTCAGCACTCGCCGTACTTTCATCAGCTGCAAGAATTCCCTTTCCGGGAGCTACCAGTTGTCGCGCGATTGAAGAAAGATCCACCATATATAGAAGGAGTGTATCACGCGCATGCTACCATCTCACATATATGGCACTTGATTTCCTTGCGGTGGGCGACATTGTTACCGAACCTTTTATTCGTCTTAAAGAAGCGCGCGTACATTGCAACATTGATGACGAAGCGTGCGAGATATGCATGCGCTGGGGCGACAAAATACCTTATGAAAAGGCAATTCTCATGCCTGCGGTGGGTAATGCATCAAACGCGGCCGTGTCAGCTGCTCGTCTAGGTCTCTCTTCAGCCCTGCGCGCGTATGTGGGGGACGACCGATATGGCCCTGAGTGTCTTGAAGTACTCAAAAAGGAAAATGTGGACACACAGTTCATGGTTACCGAAGCTGGCAAACAAACCAACTACCACTACGTACTGTGGTACGAGAGCGAACGAACCATTCTCGTGAAGCACGAAGACTACGCATATACGGCGCCTGAGCTTACCGAGAGCCCGAAGTGGATGTATCTCTCATCTCTTGCAGAAAACTCCCTTCCCTACCACCACGCACTCGTTGCTCTCCTCAAACAACATCCTGATACTAAGCTCGCTTTCCAGCCGGGCACGTTCCAGATGAAGCTCGGTTTTGAAGCACTTAAAGAGTTGTATGAGCGAACGGAGCTGTTCTTCTGCAACAAGGAAGAAGCAGAACGAATTCTTGGGCTTCCCATGGGACAGAATGTCAAAGTTCTTCTTGATGGGCTTCGTACACTTGGTCCAAAAATAATTGTTATGACTGACGGCAGGCATGGTGCGTATGCGTTTGACGGAACGCGCAAAATGTTTGTGCCGATGTATCCTGATGCACGTATGCCGTTTGAGCGCACGGGTGCGGGGGATGCGTTTGCGTCCACGGTAACGGCAGCACTCTCACTTGGCAAATCACTTGAAGAGGCTCTGTTGTGGGGACCAATTAACTCTATGTCAGTGGTGCAAGATGTAGGCGCACAACGCGGTCTTCTTACGCGAGCACAGGTTGAAGAATATATTGCAAAAGCCCCGCCCGAGTACGTCGTTACTGATCTTCCCTAAACAAAAAGACCCGCACCAGGCGGGTCTTTTTGTTATTCCTTTCCAAGAGCTCTACGCACTGCTCCTGCTATGGCTGGCGCATCAAGTTTGTAGTGATGAATGAGTTCATCAGGCTCACCTGACTGACCAAATTCGTCATGAATACCAAGACGTGTAATAGGAACTGGAAACTGCTCAGACAAACACTCAGCTACTGCACTTCCAAACCCGCCCGCAGTCTGATGCTCTTCTATGGTGATTACTTGGCCTGCTTTTTTCGCAGCACTCACAATCGTTTCACTATCTAGTGGCTTTACTGTATGCACAGACACAACAACTGATCCAATACCATCCGCGTCTAGTGAGCGAGCGGCAAGTAGCGCGTTGTACGCCATGGAGCCCGTCGCTAGAAGCGCCACCTTTGGTTTCTCGCTCTCCCACAACACGTTTGCCTTTCCTATCTCAAAGGGCGTTTCGGGTGTGGTATAGACCGGAACATTTGAGCGACCGAAGCGTATGTATACTGGCCCATCAGTTTTTGCGGCAGCAACAATTGCCTTTCTTCCTTCTTCAGCGTCTGACGGCACAATCACCGTCATGTTGGGAAGCATGCGCATGAGACCAATGTCTTCAAGCATTTGGTGCGTTGCGCCATCGGGCCCGACCGACACTCCTGCGTGCATGCCGGCAATTTTCACCGGCTGATGATTAAGGGCTGCCGTCGTGCGAATCTGTTCATAGTTACGGCCTGGAGAAAAGGCTGCGTAGCTTGCGATGAACGGTACTTTGCCGGTAGCCGCAAACCCAGCAGCAAGAGCGGCCAAGTTTTGTTCAGCAACACCGACCTCAACAAAACGATCGGGAAATTCCTTTTGAAACCATTCTGCTCGTGTTGACTCCGCAAGGTCAGCACACAACACGACTACATTTGAGTTCTCTTTTCCCGCCTGAACGGTTCCTTTTCCAAAGCCATCGCGGGTAGGTTTCTTCTCTATTGCAGAGTCAAAAATGTTCTCCACAAGTTTGATGTTTTTGTTAATCATAGGTCTCCTTTCATACGATGTTCCCTCTTAATCGCCAGATATACATCTTCAGTTCCTGGATCTCGCTCATCCCTTCTCATCTGAAAAAGTTCTGCAGGGTACTTAACTTTAACTTTGGCGAGCTTTTCTTTGATTATAGTTTCCGTATCAATATTAAGTAGCACTGCCATATCAATGCAATAAATAAGGACATCAGCGAGTTCGCTCTTTATTCTTTCAAGCTTTTGCGTGTCTTCCTTAACTACAGCGAGCTCTGGGTTCTCCCATTGGAATATTTCAAGAAGCTCGCCTGCTTCAATAGAAACAGATTTTGCAAGATCTCCTGGACGTAACCGGTCCCAGTTACGCTCAACCAAGTATGTCCTAACCTCGTTCTCAATATCTTTCATACTAGGCATATTCGTGTGGGACTTTCCCCTTCATACTTCTGACTTCCTTAAGAAATACCTCTGCCTCTTCTTTTGTGGGTGGTTTACCGTGCCAGCGATAATCATATTCAATCTCAGGCACTCCTTTACCGGGAATCGTGTGCGCAATGATAAGCGTTGGCTTCTCTACAATCGCTCGCGCGTGATCAACGGCTTCAATAATTTCCGTCATGTTGTGTCCATCTATTTCAAGGACATGCCAATTAAACGCACGATACTTATCAGCCAATGGCTCAAGCGGCATGATGTCTTCCGTCATGCCATCAATCTGTATGTTGTTGCGGTCTATGAACGCGGTCAGGTTATGAAGTTTATTCTTGCCCGCCCATAGCACCGCCTCCCAAATATTTCCGGCATTCTGCTCCCCGTCACTCATCAAGCAGTACACCCGGCTCTTTTTCCCGTCCATGCGTAGTGCATACGCCATACCGGCTGCTTGGGAGAGACCAGAGCCAAGAGGTCCTGAGGTTGTCTCCATCCCGGGAAGTTTAGTGCGCTCAGGGTGTCCCTGAAGGCGCGAGCCAAACTTGCGGAGCGTAAGGCACTCTTCAACCGGGAAATATCCTGCGTGTGCCATCGCGGAATAGCGCACCGGCACAATGTGTCCGTTTGAAAGTACCAAACGATCTCGTTCCTCCCATTCTGGATTCTTTGGATCGTGTTTGAGGATATGAAAATAGAACGCGGTGAAGATATCCGCCATGCCGAGTGGGCCCGCTGTGTGTCCGGAACCAGCAGCAACAAGCATTTCAATGATCGTCGCACGTACGTCACGCGCTTTTGCTTCAAGTCGTTCAATGTCAGAGTCAGTAAGAGCCATGAGCTATACGATATCATGACTACCGACACGAAAGCGCGGTATCTTGCCACGATACCATTGACCCATTTTCCTTAAAATATTGTATGCAGGGACCTACGTCAGAGCATCCAGTATTAGACGGATTCATGGTGGTTGTACTGTAACAATAGTAACGAAAGAATTTACTTGATGTCTGGCTATTTGTTGGATCAAGAGGGACCGACCCCATAGTTCCTGCAGATCGCAGAAACGGAAGAAAACTATTGAGCGCACTTGAATCAAATCCGCCGTAACCGTCAGCAGCTCCCTCTGCATACCCATTTATGTTTGGACACGCTGAGCCGCTAGTATAGGGCAAACAACCATTTTGATCATAGAAGAGGTTCAGCCCCAGAATCAAAGTTTTCATACTTTTTGCTCGGGCTGCATCCCTTGCTTTTGCTCGCGTAGCATTAAGTGACATGAGAACCGTTGCCGACAATATACCGATGATGGCGATAACAACGAGAAGTTCTATAAGCGTAAATCCATTTTGTGCGCGATACATCATAGAGTTATGTGTTGTGACCGTGCTCAAGCACGAGTGTCTTGAAACGTTTCAGTGCATCTCGTAAATTCGGCGCACGAAACAGTGCTGAGCCAACGACCAGTCTATCCACACCAGCAGAGAGAAGTTTGGGAGCTGTTTCAAGCGATACCGCTCCATCAACCTGTATTGTCGTTTCAGGGTGGAGGTTTCTAAAAGCACGCACACGCTCAAGCACACGTTCGTCAAAAGGTTCTCCTTGCTTCCCAATGTTTGCGATGCCCATGAATTGCACAAAATCTATGTCCTTTATGTAAGGCTCAAGTGTGAAAAGATCAGTATCGTTTCCAATTGAAAGACCGAATGAAAGAAGATCTGGTGTAAAGTCTTTTGCGTGCCCGTACTTTACTTGTAAGTCAGAAATAATCTGAGGTAGCACCGTTGTGCTCTCTGCATGTACGACGAGTCGTTGTACTCCGGCTGCTATCCAGAGTCCAGTTACCTCCTCAACGTTTCTAACCATCAAATCAACCTCGTATCTAAAAGTACCCAAGTACGGGAGACTGCTACCATCTGCTACCCGTCGCGCAAACTCCTCTGATTCATCGGTGTATGGCCAGGTAGTACTCTCGGCAAACTTCCCATCAACAATATCTATTTGCACCGTGTCCACGAGTCCTTCAAGCATGGCAAGCTTCCCTTCGAGGTCCTCGCGTGAAGTGGGTAGGATTGCTGGAACAATGGCGCCCATTCCCTAAAGTGTAGCACCCTAGAATTTGCCCAACCGGCGCAGGTGCCGTTCGTCCCCCGAAAACCGGGTCTCAAGAAAGGTGCGCACCGCCTCAATTACTTCGTCCATAGTTACGAACTGCGCACCAATAGAAAGTATGTTTGCATCGTTGTGCTCGCGTGCAAGCGCAACAATCTCATACCCGCGCTCTTTGTGTGGACCATAAAAGGTTGCGGCACGCACTCCTTGCGTGCGGTTTGCAACCATTGCTTCTCCATGCCCGCTTCCTCCAAAGACAATTCCAAAAGATCCTAGGTCCGCAGCAACATCCTGTGCACAGGGGCCAACAAAGTCTGGATAGTCGTCGTCCGTCACGTATGCATGCGCACCCATATCAATAACCTCATGTCCCGCTTCTTTAAGATACGAGGCAATGCCCTCCTTTATCTCAAACCCCGCGTGATCGGTGGCCAGATATACCTTCATAGTTAGTTGGCTCCCGCCTTAAGTGCATGAAGTACCAAAGACTCGGTGTACCCCATTTCGTTGTCGTACCATGCCATCACTTTCACCAATCGCTTATCCACCACGCGAGTCATCGGAAGATCAGCAATAGACGCATATGGCTCTCCCACAATATCGCTTGAAACCAACTGTTCGTCAGACGCCTTAAATATTCCCTTCCAGCGGTCGGTCGTTGCGGCAGCACGCAAGAGATCGTTTACCTCCTCGGCACTCGTGTCACGCTTTGCGACGAATGTGATGTCTGCGATGGATCCTGCAGGAACGGGAACGCGCAGTGACACTCCATCAAATTTACCTACCAAATCTGGATATGCCTTTGTCACCGCAATAGCAGCTCCCGTTGAAGACGGTACGATGTTCTGTGCGGCTGCACGCCCACGACGCAGATCGTCTCCTTTCACCGGGCTATCAACAATAGACTGTGTTGCTGTGTATGCGTGCGTTGTGGAGAGAATCGCTCGCTCAATCCCAACAGTCTCATGAAGAATGGCAATGACCGGAGATGACGCGTTTGTCGTACAAGATGCGTTTGATGATACGGCACAGGTTGCAAGCTTCTCTTCGTTCACACCCATAAGTATGGTTGCACCCTCACCTTTTCCGGGAGCGGAGATAACCACACGGCGAGCTCCCGCTGTTACGTGTGCCTGCGCTTTTTCAAAATCGTCAAACACGCCCGTGGACTCAATCACTACATCAACCTGAAGATCTTTCCATGGAAGCGCGGTTGGTTCCTTCAGGGAGAGAAACTTAACGCCCTTTCCGTTTATTAAAAGGTTTCCGCTTTGTGTTGTAACGTCAAATGGAGCTCGCCCGTATACGGTGTCGTATTGAAGCAGATAGGCGAGATTCTCCAGTGAACCAAGATCGTTCACAGCAACAATCTCTATGTCAGGTCGGTTCCAAGAACGACGAACAAACGCACGGCCAATACGGCCAAAACCATTGATTGCAATACGTACAGGTATCATATAGGCAAAAGTGTAGCACGCGCGGTACTACTGAATGAGCACACGTCCGCCAAGGATCTGTACCTTTCCTCCCTGTATGTGGATCATGGCATTTGAAGAGCTTCCCGTATCAGTTGAAGTGTAGGTGATGATAATGAGTCCCGTTCCTCCTCCAGCAGCGCCTGTTTCTGAAGTTGCGCCTCCAGCACCTCCTCCATACTGCCCACCGTCACCAGGAGTACAATCGTTACCGGCACCCGGAAGAACCTGGACACCTTGACCTCCTCCGCCCCCTGAACCATGTCCTGGGATGGTGTCGTACTCCTTTCCTGCGCCCCCTGTTTGCCCGGCGGTTAAACATACACCAACATCTGCTTCACCGACCGCTCCTCCAGCGCCTCCAGAACCGTTTCCTCCATTACCGCCAGTACCCGCCGAGCCGTTAGCACCAGCGCCATTAGGTCCTGCAGCACCCCCTCCACCTCCAGCGACCGCAGTTCCTCCTGCATATTCCGTTGTTCCTATTGAATTTGCGGTAGTACCACCAGCTCCGTTAGTTGAACCAGAGGCATCCGCCCCCCCATCCGCACACAAAGAAGGAGTCGGAGCCACTGTACAACTGACAGTTGTGCCATTAAATACCGTGTCAGAGCTTCCCGCTCCAATTTGGTACGTTACTGACGCACCTCCGGTGAGTGAGAGGTTTGTTATGCGAGCAAATGCTCCACCCCCTCCGCCAGCATTGGATGTTGACCCGTCCCCACCACTTCCTATCGCATCAATGGTGTTGCTACTTGAGGTCCAATCGCTCGGTACGGTCCAGGAGGTTCCGGAGGTAAGATACACGCGCTTTGTTAAGTCCGCATGCGCTGGGTCTGGTGCAATAGCGTAGCCCATAACTGACGCCATAAGCGCGAACGAGAGAATGGATGCTGGAATTTTAGTAAGAGAGGTGCCAAATGTCATACCTTATATAGGATACTATCCCCCAACCTCAGGGGCTGGCGATGGTTCTGGCGTTGGCGTCGGTTCAGGAGTTGGCTCTGGTGTTGGTTCAGGAGTAGGTTCTGGCGTTGGCGTCGGTTCAGGAGTTGGCTCTGGTGTTGGTTCAGGAGTAGGTTCAGGTGTCGGAGTTGGCTCTGGTGTAGGCTCTGGTGTTGGTTCAGGAGTAGGTTCTGGCGTTGGTGTCGCGACTTCCCTATCCGTCTGCACGATGAAGTAGTCAAAGGTTACATCCTCGTCCTGCTCCTTAGCCAACTTCACGCGGAACTTTCCATCTTCCTTCTCTGCGATGTACCATGATCCGTTTACTGCTGACGTGAAGGTGATAAAGATCTTGCTGTTTGGTTTTACATACGGGTTCTCAATGAGTTCTGTGGTGTTACCCGCAAGAATCACACCTTCACCAGCAGATGAGTCCCCTGCCTCGTCAGACACTGCCATGAACTGGAGAGATGCGAGGTTCTGGAACTTGGCGATTCCGTTCTCAAGAATTCCACCAAGACTTGCAAGGAATGATTCAAATGAACCTCCCGAAGCTGGCGTTGAGCTTCCAACAACCAGCGTGCCGTTTTCAAGGCGCGTAAGACGCTCGTCAAGTGAGTCAATCTTTGCAGTCAGTATGTCAGAACGGCGCGCAAGCTCCTGTACACCAGCAAGCGTGAAGGTAGCGAGCTTGTAGATATCAACGCCCTTGCCATCTGGTGAAAGAACTTCTTTTGGTGCTTCCTCAGCAATGAGTCCAAGGCGTAGCGGGTTGGTCTTCTTTTCAATCTTGTAGTGGTACTGAGCAACCTTAAGTCCCTCAAGCACATCAAGCATATCGGCACCTTCTTCCTCTGAGATGTAATCAATATCTGTCTTTGCGGCTCTGGTTGATGTATTTACGAATCCTGTTGCTCCAACGTCTCCAGCAACCTGCAACATTTGTGTTGGCGTTTGGGTGCCGATACCAACCTTGCCGGTCGTGCCATCAATGAAGATGTCGTTTGGTGCGAGGTAGTACTGGTTCTGCACGAATGTTTCTATGGTGCCGGTTCCAGAACCACTGTAGTTTTCAAGTGCGATACCAATGGTCTGACCACTTCGGACTGCCTTCACCGCAACACCCGCAGTTGAAGTTGAAAGTGCGAGGCGGTCACCAATCTGAATTGGTCCGTTTGCGGTTGAGACCTTAACTGGCACACGTCCATTAAGTGCAACCGGACGCATGAGTGACATGTCTGCGAGTCCGTCAGCACCTCCGAGCGTAAGGCCAGGGTCGGTTGAAACGATACCAAGCGGTATAGATCCCGGAAGCGCGGTCTTAATCGTCAAACCACTTGATGGGTCAAGCATGACGATCGTTGAGGTTGAGAGGTTGAGGTCTGAAGTCTTGTAGTTCTCAGCAACGTCGTATGTTCCCGTAGACGCGGTGCGGTAGTAGATAGATCCTGCGCTTGATCCACAAGCAACGGTTGATCCTGAACCTCCTGAGAAACAGGCGGATCCAGTAACGGTAAATGTGGAAGGTGCTGATGTACTCGTGGTTCCCACACCAACCTTACCAGTTGCCATGACGTCAAAGTAGCTCGTACCTGAAGTTGTCGCGACTGAGAAGATAGAGTCGTCCGTTGGCGTTGTGTCCACCGAGAAGACTGAGACTGCAGATGAATCTTCCACCACAAAGGCACCAGCTGCGTTGGTGGTTGACTTAAGGCGCGCCAATGATGTTGCTCCAGAGACAGAGAGTAGCCAGTTGGTTGATGGTGTTGAGGAACCAATACCAACCTTACCGCTGTTGTTGATCACGAAGTGGGTTGCAGTTGAAGAACCAACCGCAAAGGCATTAGACGCGGCTCCTGCAACAGGGTTAACGGCAAGCGTTGCCCATGGGGTCGTTGAACCAATACCGACGTTTCCATCTCCGGTAATGGTCATCGCGTTTTTAGGAGTACCTAGGGTGGTCACACGGAACTGAATATCGGCAGCAGTTGCGTTACGCGAGTTATCAATAAAGGAGTCGCCCGTAGACTGATCAAACCAGAGATTGAAGCCGCCTGTAGTGTTGTCTTGACGCGATAGCATGATACCTATGTCACCCGTTCCTCCAACACCCTGGATCTCCAGGAGACGTGAGTTTGAGTTGCTTGCCCAGCCGTTTGGTAGCGTAACGTTACCTGGTGTTGAGGTTCCAATACCAATGTTTCCATTGTTAGCAACGATAAAGCTTGTCGCGCTTGATGAACCAACCACGAACCCGGGTCCCTGTCCGGCAATTGGGTTAACAGACAGCGTTCCCCATGGCGTTGTAGTACCAATACCTACAAGTCCGCCTGTCGTTTGCAAGTTTACGTAGCTACTTGCTTTTGTTCCGTTAGACGTTCCTTGGATAGTCAAATCGTCGTTGGCTGCTGTACCACCGAGGATGGTCTGTCCTCCAGAAACACCCGTTGAGATATTAGAGGTGATGGTGTTGGTGGTTCTTGTGAGGCCAGTTGAGAAGGTTAGAGCTGATTCCTTACCATTAAATGTTGACCAATCGGTAGTTGAAAGGAGACCTCGGTTAGATGCTGACGCAGTTGGAAGGTTGAAAGTAATGGTGTCGCCTGTTGCGGTAATAGTGAAGTTAGTGCCGTTTGTAGAACTTGCAAGCGTTATTGTTGAGCCGGTCTGTGCCTGCCCTGCAGGACCGAGCGCCGTAATTGCACTAACAAGGTAATCCGTACCCGCAACGGCTGCAGAAACAACGCCACTTGCTGCTTTTAGGAGTCCACTGATAGATGCGATGCGTGTTTGACCGCTTACATACAGATTCGTTGTCGTAGCGTTTGTTGCAGTAGCGTTACTAAAGATAGCTGTAGATGGTGTTGCTGCTCCAATTGGCGTGTTGTTGATGGTTCCTCCTGAAATGGTTAGCGCATCAGCAACGTACGTATCTGCGACCGCTGTGCCATTCCATGTGCCGGTAGTAATAGTACCGAGTGTAGTGATAGAAGTCTGACCAAGATAGGTACTTGAAAGCCGTAGTGCGCCACCTGAGAGTTCTAGGTTCGTTCCGGTGAAGTCGGTAATAGTCTCCGCGTTTACATTAATTCCTGAAGAATACGTAACGAGTCCCGAGAACGTTGGTGTACCTGAGAACGTGCCAGAAAGTGACGCGCCAGCGATTGAAGGCGTTGCTAGTGATGGTGAGGTACCGAAGACCAGTGCCCCTGAGCCCGTCTCATCGGTAAGAATTGCTGCAAGCTCTGCTGAAGTATCAATGTCAGATGATCCCAGACCACCAGATGTTAGACATGTTGTTCCATCAGTTGAGAAACAAGGTGCGTAGATTGCTTTAGCAAAGGTAGACGTTGCGGTGTTGGAAAGATTAATAAAGTTAGTCGTGTCTCCAATTGAGAAAATCGTTCCAGGAGAGGTAGTACCAACACCAACACTTCCTCCCGTTGTCGCGAGATATGCTGAACCGGTTGTGGTCAACTGACTTGTGGAAGCGTTGCCTGTGACCGTGAGGAGCGAGCCATCAAAGGTGAGGTTTGCTTCGTCAACAAGAGCGCTTGTGCCGTTGCCTGTTAGGAGACGGTTGTTGGTGAAGGTAGCAGCACCTGTACCGCCGTTCGCAACAGTGAGAGGTGTGCCGAGCGTGAGTGCACCTGTTTGCGCAACGCTGAAGATTGTTGTTGAAGCAACCTTTAGCTCAAGAATGTTGCCGGTGTAGCCGGAGAGCATGTCGATGCCGAGGCCAACACCGCTAGTGCCGCCGGCGACAGAGAGTT
>CAYRRU010000007.1:0-19755 GCA_964426785.1 uncultured Candidatus Saccharibacteria bacterium
GTGACCGCCCCACTCGTCAATCTCTTTGTTGGCCTTAGCTTTGCATTCCTTCTGCTTCAGTTCGCACTACTACACAGAAAGAAAAAGGTTGAAGTCTAAATCGTCTGAAACAGTACGTAGAGCGTATAGATAGACAGAAGTCCCCATGTAACAAACACAGCAGTCGCAGGCCACGCCTTCTTATATATAGAGGAAACAATGATCCCAACAGATCCAAATAAGTTCAAAAACTGGAATTCTTTCCCAGTCGCTAGAATCACTCCATATCCATACAACACGTACGCACCAATAATGAGTAGCGCTCCGGCCCAACCAACTAACTCTATAAATACCTTAGGAGATTTGTTTGATGTCATCCGCCCATCATACTAGAGATTCTCCATATAAATCTTTCCTGCTAGCCAGTTCTCAACGCACCACTTGCTTGGAAGGAATATGTTCTCCGGCAATTCCTTCGGATCAATCCACTTCCAATTCTCTGACTTGCCCGGCTCCGTGACTTTCGGCTCGCCTGACTTCCATGTGGCGACCATTCCAATAGTCACGAAATGTTTATCGTAGATTCGGTCGTTTCCAACGCGAATGAGCTCTGTGATTTCAATATCGGTAAGTCCCGTTTCCTCAAACACCTCCCTCATTGCGCACTCCTCAAAGGTTTCTCCGAACTCCAGGTGCCCTCCAGGAATCATCCATGTTCCTGCCCCGTGGCTCATCAGCCTCTCTCCTATCAGAATCTTTCCATCCTTAACGACGACCACCCCTACCCCAACCTTCGGTCGCTCTTCCATAAACTATTGTCCAAGCAACGACATAAACACCCACGTCACCAACTTATAAAACGGAGCTGACAGGAACTGAGTAAACAGGAACAAAATCAGCAACAGTGAAATAATCCCGCCTGCCTGGATCTTCTCTTCAAACTCCCGTAAGCGAAGACCAAGAGAGAGTGGAAGCACGCCCCGCAACACACCGAACCCATCAAGTGGCGGAATAGGAATGAGGTTGAAGATTCCAAGGAACAGGTTCACGAGACACACTGAGGCAGCTAGTTCGGCAAACATCTGCTCTCCAGCACCAAAAGCGACCCGTGCAATAATCGCAAACAAGACGGCAATAAGTAGGTTTGTTGCAACTCCTGCAATCGCGACAAGTGCCTCTCCCCACCGCTGATTCTTGAGGTTGTAGGGGTTATAGGGCACCGGCTTTGCCCATCCGAACATGAACCCAGACTGCAAAAGAACAAGGGTTGCTGGGATCAAAACAGACCCAATCGGGTCTATATGAGGAACGGGATTCAAGGTAAGGCGCCCCGCGTCTTTAGCGGTGCGGTCGCCAAGAGCAAGCGCTGCCCATCCATGTGCTACTTCATGGATAATTATGGAAAAGATGAGGACGATGATGGTAAAGCTCATCAAGAGTATGTCAGGTTGCATAGAGGTGTACCGCTATGGTACCATCCACCAACTATGGCACGAAGCTGCGCAGTAACAGGAAAAACGACCCAGGTAGGCGGACGGTACTCAAACCGTACGCGTGCTACTCAGTTCAACCCTACGGGAAAGGTTCGCCGTCAGGCAAACCTTCAGAAGCGCCACATTTTTGTGCCTGAGCTCAATAAGACTGTCTTGGTAGACGTCTCTACCAAGGGCCTACGCACCATCCGCAAGAATGGCGCGTTTGATACCCTCAAAAAAGCAGGAATCCTCAAGTAAGGACCACTCGACAAACCGCCCACTCCCGGGCGGTTTTTCATTTACTTACCTGAAGGTTCTGTCCATCAGTTATGAACCTGACGCTACCATTGGTCGTTGAAAGAAGCGTTGCCCCAAAGCTTTGGATGCGCTCTACAACCTCCGTATGCGGGTGCCCATACGAGTTATTGAGTCCCGCGGAGATAACTACATAAGATGGGCTAACTTTTTGTAGCCACGTTTCGTCAGTTGATGTACGTGATCCATGATGCCCTGCCTTAAGTACGTCGCTTTGTAGCGCTTCCCCATCAAGTGAAATGAGCCACCGTTCTACGTTTGTAGGAGCGTCCCCAGTCAACATGAACTCAGTTTCTCCATACACCACACGCAAAACCACCGACCCTGTGTTGGTTTCAACACCATCAACGTCTCGGTCGGGGTACAGCACATCCGCATACGCACCATTCCCAAGATGCAGACGCATGCCTCTTCTCGCCTCAACGCGAACAACCCCAGGCTCACTTTCCGCCGCACGCACCAGTGTCTTTGTGTATGAAGTATCGTTTGGAATCTCTGGACTCAAGAATGCACCCACTTCATATCTTTCAAACACGTCGGTGAGTCCTGCAATGTGATCTTTGTCAGGATGCGTTTCAACAATGAGATCAAGGGACCTATCAAGCGGGCCAATAACTTTAGGAAGCTCACGTAATACCGAGCGATCAGGACCTCCATCAACAAGTATTTGCTTACCTGATGGGGTCTCAATCAAAATGGAGTCGCCTTGGCCAACATTCAGGAACGTTACGGCAAGTACGTGCTGTTCCTTGTAGAGCACAACAGTCCATACCACTGCGTTCAAAATAAACCCGAGCAGGAGCACGAATAAAAGGATGCGCTTATTCATTATGGTTATATACTACCCCCATGACTGAGAGGCCTCCTCAAAATCCCGAATCTCACAAACACGAACCAACTGAGATGGTGCTTTCGGATTTCAAGAGAATTTGTCAGGGTGAAATAGGTGTTATCCATACACCAGAGGAAAAGGATCAGGTTATTGGTGTAATGCATCAGACTCTTGAACGGTTGGACAACAAAGAAATGATCCACAAGTACCGCGAAGGACGCATCCCGACTATTCACTCTCTGGAACTTGCAGCAAACGAAGCGATTGAACATCTACGTGCAGAGCAGCCCGATGAAGAAATCGAGAGAATTTCAAAACTGCTTGAAGGACAAGTTCGCAGTATCCGCGGATGGACCAGACGTTATGTTGGAACCGTTGTTAAATTCCACCTCATGAAGTCCGCGTACTACGCGCAAGAGGAGGAAGCGGACAAATTTATTACTGCAGACTCAGAACGACGTCGTGTTCATGACGCACTACTAAGCTCAATCGCATCATTTAGTAAGTTGCTGAGTGAGGCGCAGGAGATCACCCACTACCCCCTCCGATTGCATGGGACCTTTCCTCCAATCTTGAGGAAGGTACAGCTAACGCAAAGCCTGTTGTCTTTTCGCTACAAGCAATTCAGAACCGCGATCTTATACGAGACTGGGCTGTTGCAACTGACTGTGTTGAAGAGCTTCAAAAATCTATTGCGATGATGGAGGCTGAGACAAAAGACGAAACGACCACCCAAGAAGGATAGTCGTTGTGTGGCCGGCACGTGGGGGCTCAGTGGCCCCCACGTTCCAGTCGAAGGATCATTTGGCCACCGATGGCGAAGATATTCACCATCAACTCGGCAGGCGTGAACTCCGGCGTCAACCCAATCAATTGGAGGGTCTCGGCCGGAAGCGGACGAAGAAGCTCGCTGAGCTCCATAAGTCTCGGGTCCAGTCGGGCCTTGTCGGCGCCCTCCTGGTACAGATGGGCGGCGTGTGCCTTAACGGCAGTCGCCATCTCTTTGTTCTTTTCGCTGAATTCATCCCAGCTGGCAAGATTCATAACTCACTCCCCACCGTTGTTTACGGTAATATACTATAACATAACCTGTATATTACGCAAGTACCCCGGCGAGAGCGGTATACTTGGCTCACTACTCGTAGTTTTTACATATATGGAATACGTTGCCCGATCATTCAACATCCCCAACCTCAAAGGCCTTTCAGCAAAACAGATGGAGGTACATCTTGGCCTCTATCAGGGCTACGTAAAACACGTAAACCTTATACGTGAGAAACTTACCTCTCTTAAAGGAAACGCTGAGGAGAATGCGTACCTCATGGCAGAGTTGCGCCGCAGGTTTGCCTTTGAATTTGATGGCATGCGCATGCACGAATACTACTTTGAACAGTTTGAAGGAGGGGCCACAGCTCCCCAAGACGACAAACCACTCGTTAGTTCGGCACTAGAGAAGTATGGAAGCTGGGATGGATTCATCGCGCACCTCAAAGAGGTCGCAGGTACCCGTGGAATTGGCTGGGTAGTTGTGTACTACGACCCATCAGCACGAACACTGCACACCGTGTTTGTTGGAGACCACGAGGTTGGGCAACTGTCCGGTCTTCCCATTCTTCTTGCAATTGATCTGTGGGAGCACGCGTTCATGGTTGACTACGTTCCTGCTGACAAAAAGAGTTATGTTGATGCATTTCTTGATAACGTAAACTGGTCAGTTGCCGAACGTCGTCTGCTTGAGGAACTTGTTTAGAACGACAGACGAGAAACACTCGCCTCCAAGCGAGGCGAGTGTTTCTGCGTTAGTTTCCAAACCAGTACGCCAAGGACTGCGTATGAAACGACAACACAAACAAACGGAAACGCAGGTAGCACCACCTTCGCAAATGGAAGTGACGAGATGAGTTCAGTAACACTAACCACATATGCAAGCACCACATACGATGGAACCGCCACAAGAGATGCAACCTGCGGGATAAACATTCCTATAAACCCAGAAATAAAAGAGAGAGCCATCGCAAAAGGAACAAACGGCAACACAAGAATATTTGCAGGAAGTGCGAATGGTGAGAGGTTTCCTGTTTGATAGAGAAGGAGTGGAATAACAAATATCTGCGCCGCAATAGTGGTTGCAACAACATCCCTCACAAACACTTGCTTGATCCAAGACAATTTATTTTCAACAAGCGGTGCGCCCAAGATTAAACCAAGCGTCGCTGCAATTGACAGCTGAAACCCCGGGTCAAACGCAAGTAGGAGCGGGTTAATGAAAAGCATGAAGACAACAGCGACGCCGAGTGCTCGTAGTGCGTCATAGGTACGACCTGTTGCACGAGCAAAGAGCGCAATGCACGCCATAATTCCCGCACGTACCGCAGCAGAGCCTGCTCCTGCTGTAATAACAAACAGAGCAATGGCCACACCGGATACTATGAGCGCAGTACGTCGTGGAAGAAAACCGAGCAACTGCAGCACCGCTTCAGCAATAATCATTATGTTGTATCCAGACAACACCACAATGTGCACCAGACCAACACTAGTGAATGCGTCCATAAGTTCTTTCCCGAGCCCTTGCTTTCCCCCAAACAACATACCTCCTGCAAGTGATGCGTGCGGTTCAGGCAACGCTGTTTGAAGTCCCTCAATGAACGACTCTTTGATGTCGGTACAGAACCCAAGCACACCATCAACAAAGCCACTTCTCGGCGAGACAACAACTATGTGTGCATCTTTAAGAATTCCGAACACCCCATCTTTCATAAGAAATTGGTCATACCTAAAAACACGACCTCCGTCCGTATCAAATGCCGCGGGCGCTTCCAGTATGCCTACTGCTTCAATCTCTTCTCCATGCCGAACCTTCTCACCAAGCGATGCAACGACAAGGACGCGGTCACCATCACTGGTTTCTATTGTGATGCGTTGAGTTGATTCTCGTACATCAGCACCTCCCACAACATTCCCATTAATGATTGTCTCTGAGTTGAACTGACGGATGAGCGTTGTGCTTGGGGCGGGCACAAACGAGGCGCGAACAATTCCTAAAGATGCACTGACGCACGCAACTACAAGTGCGACATATAGAGCGCGCTTCCAGCGAAAGTACGCCACCAATCCAAGAGCGCCCATAAGCGCGAGAAACAGAACCGCTGGCCATGACAGGTAAAGAAAAGAGCGGCACACAGTACCGCTCGCAAACCCAACTATTGCCGCAAGAAAATAGAGCCCGTGCATAATCATCTTGGCGCCCTATCCATCGCACGGTTAGCTAGAAGGTCGGCATCTGCATTATCGTCTCGTGGCACATGTACAAACATCACGTGTGGGAAGTGGCGCGCAATAATGTTTTTTACTTCAAGGTATCGTGGAACCAGATTAGGGTGCTTCACCTTGTATCCTCCTTTCAACTGCTCAATAACCAACTTGCTGTCCATCTTTATGGTGAGAGGAACGTGATCAAAATATCCCTCTGCAAACTCATCCTTAAGGGCAGTAAGCCCACGAAGCACCGCTTCGTACTCAGCAATGTTATTGGTCGCAATCCCAAGATAGTCTGACACTTCTACAACGCGCTTTCCTGTCGTATCAAAGACAACCGCCCCCGCCCCAGCAGGCCCTGGGTTTCCGCGCGCTCCGCCATCGGCATAAAGGGTGTAGTGCATGGTTGCAAGTATAACAACAAAGGGGCCGGCGCATGGCGCCAGCCCCTCACTGTTCATGTCGTCGCTCTGGAAGCAGGTCGCATGACCCGCCTGAGCTTGGGAACGCAGATAAACACGTGCCCGCCGATGTTGCAGAGACGGAGTTCTCCGTCGGAATGCTGAAACCCGGAGGCCTCAGACATTGAATACTGCAACAGGCCTTTGAGTGCGCGAATCGCTCCTTCAGCGCGGCGCTTTTCAGTCTCGTCCGCTTGCTCTCGCTTACGCACGATCTGATTCTCAAGCGCTCCACGAAGAAGGAGCACGTCGTCCGTTGCCGAAACACTCGGCTTGTACCCCTTCGGCAAATCGCCGCAGACGTCGCCCGTGTAGGGCTTGGCCTCAGCGAGTGCCACTCCGAGCCAATCAAAGGAGTTAAAGTTGATTCTCAACTCCTCCTTGATGACCGCAAGAGGTCTTCTTGCCATGAACTTCCCTCCAAAATAACAAATGATTGAACTAGCGAAGCATACCTCACATCTGGGAAATAGCAACCATTCGCAACCGCACCGGTGTTCCTTTCTTAAACTGATCTCGCTCTAGGTTTGCTAAAATAGTTGCGGTCTTCCCTTCAACTAATCGTTCAATCTCCTTCCCTAGTTCACGCTTTGCAAAAAATGAAATCGCTTCTATCGTCTCTATTGAAAATCCATCCCGGTCTCGCGCAATCAGTATACGCAAATGCTCCTCTCCTTTTCCAAAACGTGACACGTGCGTGACCATGACGTCACGAAACATAAACACGGGTTTAGGGTTGCCCATACCAAACGGTGCAAACTTTTCAAGCGAAGAGAGTAGTCTCTTGTCTGCCTCGTGCGGGTGCACTTCTGCATCAGACATCTTCTCTCCCTTCTCATCCCCCTGATGTACCACCTTGAGAAGTGCTTCATTCATCTTTTCCTCAAAAGAAAACACTGCGTCCTCAAGGAGCGTGAACCCACCAGACGCTGCATGGCCGCCGAACTCTTTAAAAGTATTCTCTGCGTGCTCCATGAGTTTCACTACATTCATTCCTTTCCTCCCTGCTCTACAAGAACCTTTTGCGTTTAATGTTCCTTCGCGTCCCCACAAAAACACCGGACGCTCATACTCTTCGGCAATTGTGTTTGCAACAAGTCCAAGGAGTCCAGGGCGCCATTCAGGATCTCCCATTGCAATAACTCCTGGCACTTCCTTCCCTTCTACCTTTCGCTCTGCAAGACGCTCGTGCACCGCGCGCGTAATCGCGGCGGCAGACGCTCGTCGTGAGCGATTGATGCGTTCAAGTTCTTTGGCAAGTGCTTCGGCCTCAACCTCGTCGGTGGTAGTAAAGAGACGAAACGCGTCACGCGGGTTTCCCATACGAGACGCTGCGTTCACGCGAGGAGCAATCATGAAACCAACATCGTC
This sequence comes from uncultured Candidatus Saccharibacteria bacterium, assembly GCA_964426785.1. GTDB lineage: Bacteria > Patescibacteriota > Minisyncoccia > Phycocordibacterales > Phycocordibacteraceae > C7867-001. Next base: position 7,689 of record CAYRRU010000007.1, read on the forward strand.
TTCTGTTATGAACCGTTGATTCACCCGCGCCACCTTGCACAACATCTGCAACCCAAGGCGTGGAGACTTTCTCATCACCACTAATCCATAGCGCGCAATGACGCGGTTCTCTCCAACCAGTGGAACCATGTCAGCGATAGTTGCGAGCCCCGCCATATCAAGCAACCATTTCTCCCACCCGACAGGAATATTCTCTCTTCCAGTAAACCCAACCTGCAGGACTGCGCACACGAGTTTCCATGCAAGTCCAGCTCCACAAAAATCACGAAACTTATTTGTTTCACCCTCTTGTTTTGGATCAACAATCGCATACGCGGGTGGCAGTACTCCGGGAAGGTGATGATCGGTGACAATAACCTCAATGCCACGTGTGTTTGCGTACGCCACACCTTCTATGTCTGCAATTCCACAATCAATCGTTATCATGAGCGTGACGCCATCCCGGTGTAACTCATCAATTCCTTTGGTATTCAATCCAAACCCTTCTTCATGCCGGTGCGGGATGTAGTTCACAAAGTTCGCGTTGGCTTTCTTTAGGAAGTCGTGGAACAGAACGCCACCAGGGATACCATCACAATCGTAGTCGCTCCACACTCCAATGCGCTCACCCGTACTTATCGCGCGCGCAATACGCTCCGCTGCCTTAGGCATGTTGAGTATCTTCATCGGATCCCCGAGATGCTTTTCGTACGAAGGAGAGAGAAACGCTTCGGCTTCTTCGTGTGTAGTGATACCACGGCGAGCAAGAAGGCCTGCAGTGAAATCATCAAAGGAGCGTAGTGCCTCACGTATATCGTCTGGAACACCAGTCATAGTGTGAGGATTGTATCAGAGTCAGAAGGTAGAGTATGCTGTAGCTATGTCCGACAGTATTTTCACCCAGATCATTAAGGGAAAAATCCCTTCTTCAAAAGTGTACGAAGACGATGACATCATCGCCATTCTTGATATTCATCCCATTAACAAAGGTCATGTTTTGGTGATACCCAAGAAGCCATACAAGAATATCTACGACACCCCGGACGAGTTGTTTGCGAAACTTATGCTGGTCACAAAGAAGCTCGCTACCGCTATCAAAAAAGCCGTCAAAGCTGACGGTATCAATGTAATCATGAACAACGATCCTGCTGCAGGTCAGATGGTGGCCGACCATGCGCACGTACATGTTATTCCTCGTTTCATCGGGGACGGGTTCCGTGAGTGGTTTGGTGTAGGTACCTACAACGGTGAGGAGATGGATCAGTTTGCGAAAAAGATTCGTGACGCCTGCGGGCGATAACCAAGCACTTCAAGCCCCGGCAAATTTCCCTTTGCAATAAAATCAAGCATGGCTCCTCCTCCTGTTGAGACAAAGGAGAAGTGCCCCGTGATACCAAGTTTCTCAACAGCAGCAATCGTATCTCCCCCGCCGAGTATTGAATACGTCCCCGAGCCTGCAATAGCGCGCGCAAGTCGCTCGGTCCCTTCGGTGTATCCGTGTTCGTAGTTTCCAAGCGGTCCGTTCCACAACACAGTCTTTGATTTACGTACCAACTCGCCAAGAATCTCGCTCGTCATTGGACCACTATCAAGTACAGCCTCAAGCGGTACCTTCCCATCAAGCATGCCCGTTTTTGCTTGTGACACGTCCTCGCCGGGCATGGCAAACACTTCATCAATCGGAAGAATGAGGCGAGGATTTTTAAGTAGTGTTTGCATTGCCTGAGGATCAACATCTGATACCAGTGATGCTTCAACAGGAAGCCCTTTTGCTTTCAAGAAATCGTTCGCAAGCGCTCCGCCCACAAACACGCGATCATAACTCTTGAGTAGCTTTGCAATTACCGGTTCCTTCGTTGAAAACTTTGCGCCACCAATGATCGCAAGCGATGGACGCTTGGGCTTTAATGCTCGTGACAATTCCTTGACTTCGGTCTCAACCAGAAGCCCCATATATGAGGGCAAGAACTTTGACACACCGACCACCGACGCGTGAGGGCGATGACACACATCAAAGGAGTCCTCAACAAACACATCCGCAAGCTCAGCTAGCTCAGCAGCAAATGCTTCGTCGTTGGCAACTTCTCCTTTATGTCGACGCACGTTCTCAAGCATGAGCACCTGACCGCTCTCTAGTGCACGAATCGCGCTCCGTGCTTCAGGGCCTGTGGTTGACGGACAAAACGCAAGTTGCGGAATGAACTCCCGTAGCGCATCAGCAACGGGCAGAAGTGTTTCGGTTCCTTTGTCACCAATGTGACCAACCAAAATAACACGCGCTCCTTTACTTTGAAGATACGCAATGGTGGGAAGTGCCTGTCGGAGGCGAAATGAATTGGCAACTTTTCCGCCTTCAAGCGGAACGTTTAGTGCCGCACGCACCATGACCGAGATGTTTTTTAAAACCGGTATGTCACGAACAGTTTTCATGAGCGTTACGAGATTGCCTTTACAAGTGCAGTAAAAGTACTGGGGTCAACACTTGCGTGCCCAACAAGAAACCCATCCACACCACTTCCACGCGCAAGGTCGCGCGCGTTGCCAGGCTCCGCTGATCCTCCATACAATATAGAAATCTTTTGTGCACTCTTACCCGGAAGGTAGTCACCAAGAACTTTGCGAATATAGAGCACCATCTCCGCCAAGTCGTGTGGCTGGATTGATTCAGCGGCCGTTTTCCCAATTGCCCAAATAGGTTCATATGCAACCACCACATTCAGGCGATCCTTTTGTGACAGTGGTGCAAATACAGCCGCCAATTGTGCACGCACTCCCGCAAGGTACGTTGCGTCAGGATCACGCTCTCGTTCCCCCACACACACAATTGGAGTCATTTTGTGTGCGAGAACGCGTTGTACTTTTTCAAGCACCACCGCGTCACTTTCTCCACGGGCACGACGCTCTGAGTGTCCGACAATAACGTGTGACACCCCAAGACTCTGCAACATGGACGCGGTAACCTCTCCCGTCTCAGCTCCACCCGTTACAACCGACACATCCTCAGCACCAAGGAGAACACGACTCTTTGGACCTCCCGCAAAAAGACCAAGATAGGGCGTTGGCATACACAGCACAATAGTCGCTTTGTCTGCTAAGCGCTTTGCTGCAGCATAGAGCTTCTTAGCCTTCTCCGGACTATCTACATAGGCTTTCCAGTTGGCGGCAACAATCATAAAAAAAGGATAGCACGCGAAACGGGCGACCCAAGGGTCACCCGTTCTTCTACAGCGTGCGTAGGTATTTCTCTAGTTCAATCCGAGCACACCAGACCCAGCGATCATAGAATCCGTGATCGATCATGCCTGGCGGCAACATCCACTCGTCGTCGTGGAGCGACAACTTGAGTGTGTGGTAGTGGCAGACAACTCGTACGATAAGCCGAACGGAAACCTGCTCGCCTGACTTGAGCGTAAAGCGGTGTTGTCCACGTGCGTCACGAGCATAAAGGGACAGCGCTCGCGCGTTCGGAAGCCTCTCCTCTGACTGAGGACCGACTGGACACGCGATGTCTCTTTTGCTCCACAGCACATTCTCAAAACCACAATGGTGCTTAAAATGATCCTGAAGCTCAGCGAGCAACCCATCCACAAACACGTGCGGGAAGGGCTTGCCTTGCGCAGTCTCTTGCAACGTCATTACCCTTCTCCCGCGTACAAACCGGCCCGATGCCGGCCCAGTAGGTACGGTACCAACTTAAAACCCGAGGTCAACTACTCCTCTCTCCAGTCAACGAACTCATAGTCTGATGAAACAATAGGAGTGAAGGGTGGTGGGTCAGTTGCAAGCTTTCGGTCAAACGCGTCTATACGGGTTTGATACCCTCCATCGTCGTTACTACCACAACCATTAACCCATTTCGTTCCCGTACGCTTATTTGAAACTGTTGTACCTAGAATCGTAAGTGTGTTCTTGGGATCATAGGAGCCTGAACAACTGTAAAGATTGCGACCAAACGCTCCTCCCTGGGCAATAAAAATCCCGTTCAGTGTCATATTATTAGGTGAGTCAGGAGTTATAAGCACGTTGTGTTCTGCAATCAAAGTGAGTCCATCAGTGCCATCCGTACTTCCATAGGTAATGTTTCCTTTTATATACGCATTCGCCTCCACACCTGTCGTGCTTACATTTGCCGCCACAAGGGTCACCTTACTTGGAATCGTTCCTTCGACCCAGACATTGTCTTCAACAAAAATAAGTCCGCAATTGTTTGATATTGCGTACGTATTGTAGTTCGTTTCATTCTGAATAAGAGCACGATCCCAATCTGCATCCGAAGAATTAACTGGAGTAACATTTAATTGAGTCGTCGATGTTACTCGGCGAACCGTCACAGTTCCATTAGCATTGAATATAAGATGGTAGCCTTTCCAGTACGCTGCACCATTACTATTTCCAGAGCTATAACGAGGTAAATACAAACCGTCTGATTGTGCGAGTGTCTTAAGCGCGGTAAAGTCGGCGGCGATACCGGCAAAATCTATTTGCGGTGTCGGATAACTCCACAAGGTTTGATTCGGGCCCGCTCCCCACACACCAGCCTTTGTTTGATTTGGTGAGCATCCGAAAGAGGACGTGCACAACCATGAAGTGAGAGAGCTGGTCACCGGAGCATTTGCGGTACCGTCCATACGAATACCACCATTGGAATGATAGGGACCATTGATGGTTCTATCTGCTCCGGCCCAAACCGAGTCATTCAACACATATGCATACGTTGCAACCGTCGGCTGCGCATAACGTCCTATTACGGTGCGCGCACCTTTTGAACCGTCTAACACTGCTCCCGTTGAACGAATATCAATAGACGTGGTCTCACCGCATGCGGTGTTCCCTACAATATTGAGTGTCATATTCCCAATCACTCCACCCTCAGGATCGGTGTAAGGAATTACGTAAGGACCAGCGACTCCTGTGCCGTGTGTAATATCACCAGGATTATGTTGAAGATACCAGTGATAGTAACTAAGGCCAGCCTCCGCAATCGCAAATGCTTTTGCATCACCCGTGGTTTTTGTCTGCAGGCGATTTTGCGAAAGTATGTAACTTGCAAGGCCGCCCAGTACCAAGAGAAATACCGCACCAAACACGATCGCTAGGAGCATCAAATATCCACGTGGTGCTTTATGCATAGTTTCCATATTACTCGCTCCCGACATTACGTAACGTAGCGCTTTGCGTAAGCGTGTATATGTCAGGTGCGCGAAGCGGATTAATATCTACTCTGAGTGTCATTCCAATTGAAGAGACATTTGCAAGATTAACCGTGCCTGTGAGTTCTACTCCAGCGTTGTCGTAGTAACGAAAGATAGGCGTCGTTGTTCCGTTCGCTACATATGTCGCAAGTGTTGTGGTGGCAGGAGTCTGTCCGGTATAACTTGGCGGATTGCCTCCTGCATTCGTTACCGTTCTATAAAGTGTCTGCCCAATAAGGTATGTGCGGACACGTTCAACTCCTCCATCCTTGTCAACATCCGAGTAGAACACGATAGTTGAAGTTCCAACACTTGAAACCGGATAGGACCCATCATCTCCGTATGTAGCTTCACGAAGATTTGATGTCGTCTCCGTAACACCACTACGTGCGCTGTTAATTGCTGCAGTTCCTTGAAGCACATACGCATTTGCCCTGTAGAAATACTGGATGGCGTATTGCATAGCGAGCCCAATGATTCCCGTCATTGCAATAACGACGAGCATCTCAGCAAGAGTGAACCCGCGATTAATCAAAGGATGTTCCATAGAATATATGCCCTGACACGGGCACGTTCGTGTAGACCTCCGTAGTGTATCCCGACTTTGAGATAGTAACGGTGTAATCGTTTGCACTTGAGACAGCACCGAAGTATGCGCTCCCACAAGTACTGGTAGTTATTGTTTGAGTGAAACCAGGGCGCGCCAGCGTGACACTGGCTCCAGATACTACGCCGCCAATATTATCCTTCACCGTCACGAGAATAGCGTGCGTGGTGCGAGCACCAAGAATGAGTCGGTTGTCACTCGTCACTCCCGGCGCAAGCGTAAATGGCGGCGCGCCACAAGCGTCAACAACATCATGACTGGCAAGTATGAGACCGTACACATCCCACTCAAGTGGTAGCGTTACATTTCCTGCTGCGTTCGTTGTTGAAGAAACATTTGTCTTGTAGATCGCTGCACCTGCTCCCGTGGAACCAATAGTCTTCGCCCCTTGCAGCGAGAACGGAACGTCCGGAAGTGGCACGGGTCCTCGTCCATATCCTATCGCCCAGTCATTCACACTTGGCGTAACCAGCGGGTCAGCGGTGCCAAGTGATGCCTTAAGGGCAAGTGTTGGATATGTTGTTGTTGAAAGCGCGGTCAGTGAAACAGGGAATGTGGTGAAGCCTGCACTGTTGCCTGGAAGATCTGCATCTGGAATCAGTGTGCCTGCGCCATCAACGACTTGTACGGAAACACTTGTGAGTGCAGGGAGTGTAATGTTTGCATCTACGTGCCCCCACGACACGAGATACGATGGGGATACATTTGTTGCACGGACAGTTCCACTTGCTGGATACGTTCCCGATGCGCCACTCAGTATCAATGACCCTCCTGACACACTCGTGTTTGTCGCACTCACAATACGTGAACTGTCAGCAAACGTATCTGTAGTGGTTGCTGATTCAATGGGAGAGAACGTCCGCACAATCAAGGAAGCAAGGGTATCAATTGCAAACGTACCGGTCGTCGTTTGATCCTTCACCACCGTCAGGTATCCCGGTGTTGGGTTTTGATTCGTTGCGTCACGGGCGTATGTTTGCGCACTTGAGTACCCACTCTTTGAGACCGTAACCTGATACTCAGAGGATGGAAGAGCTCCCGGAAGATACACGACGCCAAGCGCGCTTGAAAATGTGGTCACGTTTACTGATGGACTTATACTCGTGTTCACCACACGAACAGTAGCTCCTGCAACCGGCGCTCCCGTTGCGCCAACGACATCAATCTTCAATGTTCCACCACCGTTTGTCGTTTCAAGTCCTGGCGGCACAATATTTGTAATGAGTGCCACCTCTCTTGCTTTGTTATTCAACGTGTATGTAACGGAGACCTTCGCCTGTTTATAGTCGGTAGTAATGCCGGTTACATCAGCTCCTCCAATACCGTCTGCTGCGTCATCTACGTATCCTATAAAGGTACGCACGTTAAAGGTGTACCCATCAAGTACGGTGGTACTGTTCTGAGGAATACTCCCTGCAGGAATACCACCCACCGTTCCAACAGCGTCATAGTCAAGTGAGCGCACCATCTCCAGTTGACTGGTTGCAACAGAGGTTGCTGCTGCGCGTGCTTTCGCAATGGATGAAACCAAAAGGGACGCACGCAAGAGACCGAAGAGTGAAAGAAATACCACAAGCACAAGAAACGAACCGACTACCACATCGATTAAGGAGGCTCCACGTACCGGACGCATCATTACTCCGTATGATAACGCACGACTCCTTAGATCTTTGAGGAGAGTGAGTAGATCGGTGCCATCATGGAGACCGCAAATACACCCACAAATAAACCGATGAAAAGCATGAGCACTGGCTCAATAATCGTAGAGAGGTCTTTGGTGCGATCTTCCACATCAACTTCGTAGTATTGCGCAACTTGACCCAACATGTCGGACACTTTTCCTGTCTCTTCTCCAACTGCAATCATGTCAGCCACAAACACTGGGTAAAGCTTAGGGTGGTTCGCAAACGCGGTTGAAAGTGGTTCTCCTTTCTTCACACGTACCCCTGCCTCTTCAAGCACATCCGCAAACATCTTTGCACCCACAACTTCTTGTGCGATAGAGATAGCGGTCAACATCTCAACACCAGAGGAAAGGAGCGACGAGAGTGCGCGTGCGGCACGTGCACTCATCGTCTCGCGAACCAATTCACCAATGACCGGGATACGAAGTGCAGCCCACAATACGAGTGCACTTCCAGGCTTTGACTTAATAAACGCTACGCCGCCCCCGATGACGGCAAAGAGCACAAAGAGTGTCGCAATGACGTTGTCCTTCATAAAATTAGAGACCGCGATAATGATCTTGGTCGCCATCGGAAGCTCCACATTAAGAGACGCAAAGGTTGCAGAGAGTGTCGGCACCACAAACATGAGCATGAGCACACCAATGATGACAATGGCCACAAGAATCACCGCAGGATAAATCATTGCTCCCTGGATCTTCTTCTGGAGCGTGAAGGAGCGATCCATCTGGCGAGCAACGGTAGCAAGCGCGTCAGAGAGGGTGCCCGATTCCTCGCCCGCTTTGGTCATTGCAATAAAGAGTTTTGAGAAAACATTGAGGTGTGATGCGAGTGCTTCATGGAACGAGCTTCCCTGCTTCACCTGCTCCTCTAAATCAATAACAATCTTCTTAAGTGCTTTGTTGGTGGTTTGTCGTTCAATAACCGAAAGTGCACGAGAGAGCGTAAGCCCGGCAGAGAGCATGGCGGCAAGGTTCTTGGTGAAGGTAATACGCTCCTGCGTCTTCACACCTGAACCAATCTGGAAGCTCGTAAACTTTGAGAGATCAATACCCCCACCCGCTTCTTCAATCGTGGTGACGGCTCCTCCCTCCTTCTCAACCTGCTCGTACACCGCAAAGCGCGTTGTTGCGTCAATGATGCGCTCTTCTAGTGTTCCGTCTTCTTTTCTTACGTTCGCGCGAAACTTCATTGCAAAAAGTTTAGCACGCAGACTTACTCCGAGACTGAACGTAACACTTCTTCAAGTGATGTAATGCCACGGGATGCTTTATAGATTCCGTCCTCAAGCATGGTGAGCATCCCTTCTTTGCGTGCTTGTGCTTCTATCTGGTCGCCTGAGGCGCCATGGAGAATAAGTTCACGAATTGCAGGAGAGACCGTAAGTACTTCGTGAATACCCATACGTCCTTTGTATCCCTCCTCGCAATCCCCTCCTGCTTTTGGTCTATAAAAAGGAAGCGCGTCTACTTTAGTTCCCGCTTTCACGAGCTTCTCCTCGGTAAGAGCGCCAAGTGCGGCCATAAAGTGCTCATCCGGAGCCACTTTGTTGCGCTCAACTTTATCTAGGCCGTACTGCTCCTTGTCTTCACACAGACGACGAACCAGTCGCTGACCCACAACAGCCCGAAGCGTGGACACAAGAAGGAATGGCTCAACTCCCATATCAATAAGACGCGGAATGGCTCCTGTTGCGGAGTTGGTGTGAATAGTTGAAAGCACAACGTGCCCGGTGAGTGCTGCATTAATCGCGAGCGCGGCAGTCTCACTATCACGGATCTCTCCCACCATGATGATATTTGGATCTTGGCGCAGAAGTGCGCGAAGACCGTTTGCAAACGTAAATCCTATCGCTGGATTCACCTGTGTCTGATTAACGCGCTTCATCTGGTACTCAATCGGGTCTTCAATCGTTGAAATGTTTACGTCAGGGGTATTTAGAATATCCAGGATCGTATAGAGCGTGGTCGTCTTTCCAGAACCGGTAGGGCCCGATACCAAAATAATTCCTGTTGTTTGTTTGGTTGCGTGATGAATACGCTCAAGGTTCTCTCCATGGAAACCAAGAACCTCAAGGGTGAAGCCCTCCCCTGTTTCGCGAAGCAGACGCATGACCACTTTCTCTCCGTAGTAGACCGGAAGGAGTGAGACACGGAACGACACTTTGTCGCGTTCGGTCTCCATCTTGAATCGCCCGTCTTGTGGAAGACGCTTCTCATCAAGCTTGAGGTTCGCGAGCACTTTGATGCGCGCCGTAATACCTGCACTCGCGTTCTTTGGAAGCGTCATGGCGTCGTGCAAAATACCGTCAATACGGTAGCGCACGATAACTTCGTGCTCTGCGGGCTCAATATGAATATCAGACGCATCCTGCAAAATCGCGTGGCGTAGGAGCGTGTCTACAATGCGCACAATCGGCAGGTCCTCTGCCATCTTTTTGAGGTCCTCTTGAGACGCATCGTCTCCTGCAATCTCTTTCACGAGCGCGAGCTTACCCGCTTCGCCCGCAATCAGGTCGCCAAACTCTTCTTTGAGTGACTTCTGATACTGGAGCAAGACGTGCTTGATGGACTCGTCGTCGGTCAAGCGAGGAAGAATCTTAAGTCCCGTCTTCTTCTTCATGGAGTCAATTGACTGTATATCCTCGGTATCAAGCATCGCTACCTCAAGCGAGCCGCCATCCTTCTTGAAGGCAATGATGTTGTGTGTGCGAGCGATTGGCTCCGGGATGAGGGAGAGAATCTCAAACGGTATCTTCTTGTCTTTGAGGTTAACGAACGGGATACCGAGCACGTATGCCTTAATACGGCGGAGTGCGTCTTCGGAGAGAGAGCCTTGTGACACGAGAATGTCACCTACCGACTGGTTCCGCTCCTTGCCGGTAGCTTCTGCAGCATCAACATCCTTCCGGGCAACAAGACCGGAATCAATAATGAATTCTTTTAGTTCCCTCTCTGAAACTTGCATGCTTTCTCAAGTATAACGCAGAGCATGTGTTTCGTTCGTACCTATATATGTGTATGAGGAGCGTACACGGCTCATACACACCTGCGTTGACACTATATATAGGTATGGTACCCTTTGGTTATCTGAAATGTCCGCTCCCGCGGACCTTTCTTTTTAAGAAAACGTGCGCACAACTAAATAACGGCTGGTATGTTGGATCTAAAAACAATCAATCTAGTGCTCGGAGAGTTTGAGGAGCGCGGTATTTCAAAGGCGACCATGATAGAGGCTATTGAGTCTGCTATGGCCACCGCATATAAGAAGGAGTATGGAAAGCGTGGACAAATCGTGCACGCGAAGCTTGATATGAATACAGGCACCATGACCTTTGAGCAAGTGAAGACTATTGTGGACGACTCAATGGTTCGTTTTCCTGAACCTGATGAGGAAATCCCTGAGCCACACCCACATCACGAGCACGAGGAGGTGCCTGAGGGCGAACTCCCTCGCTTTGATTCGGAGAAGCACATCCTTATAGAGGACGCCAAGCGCATCAAGCGTGACGCAGAACTCTCTGGAGAAATCGTCTTCCCTCTTGAGCCACAGGACGACTTCGGTCGCATTGCCGCACAAACGGCAAAGCAAGTGGTGATCCAAAAGATTCGCGAAGCTGAGAAGCTTTCTATCTTGGAAGAGTTTGGACACAAGAAGGGAGAAATTGTTTCAGGTCTCGTACAGCGCGTTGAGCGTGGTGCAATCTTCATTGATCTTGGACGTGCTACCGGCATCATTCCGTACGAGGAGCAGATTCCTGGAGAGCGATACCGTAACGGTGAGCGTATTCAGGCGTATCTTTATGCCGTTGATGAAGGGTTCCGCGGAGTATACCTGCGTCTTTCACGCAGTCATCCACGTTTCCTCGTGAAGCTGTTTGAAATGGAGGCTCCCGAACTTGCAAGTGGCGCCATTGAAGTGAAGGGTCTTGCCCGTGAGCCTGGAAGCCGCACCAAGATTGCAATTGCTTCAACCGATCCACATGTTGATCCAGTTGGTTCTCTAGTTGGTCAGCGTGGTGTGCGTGTGTCTACCGTTATGGGAGCACTTGGTGGCGAGCGCATTGACATCATTGAGTGGTCTGAAGACCAGTCTGCATTCATCAAGGAAGCACTTTCCCCTGCAACCGTGCTTGAGGTAGAGCTCGATGAAGCTGAGCACCGTGCACTCGTAACGGTGTCCGAAGATCAGCAGTCACTTGCGATTGGACGCGGAGGCCAGAACGTACGTCTTGCCGCAAAACTTACCGGCTGGAACATTGATATCAAGTCAGTGGGTGGTGAGGCTGTTGCTGAGAGCAATGGTGACGAGGTTTCTGTTACCGCAGTCCCTAAACCAGGCGAAGTACGTGTCTCTGAAGAAGAGATCGCGCTTGAGGAAGCTGAAGAAGCCCTTGAGAACGAACCTGCTGTTGAGGCAGGTGTTGATGCGGGTGAAACCGACTCCGTTATCACGACCGAAGAGGGTGAGACCGACAACACCCTTACCGTTGAGGACGAGACCACTCTTGATGAGGACGGTCCTGTTGCAGAAAACGAGGAAGCTCGTGACACTGCGTAGTACAATTCCCGTATGAACTTGCTACACGATATCGCTCCTGGAAC
>CAYRRU010000008.1:0-19457 GCA_964426785.1 uncultured Candidatus Saccharibacteria bacterium
CGAGACGCGACACCTTCCTTCTTTCCCTTTCCTCCAACAAACACGGTCGTTTCCTTGGTTGCAATCACGCGTGTTGCGCGACCAAGCATTGAAAGCTCAGCACTTTCAAAGGAGTGCCCGGTGTCACTTGAGATAACAATACCTCCGGTAATGGCCGCAATGTCGGCAAGCATTTCTTTCTTACGATCCCCAAACCCTGGAGCCTTTACCGCAAGCACGTTGAACGTACCGCGTAGTTTGTTCACCACAAACGTTGCAAGTGCGTCTCCTTCAACATCTTCAGCGACAATCACGAGCTCTTTACGTCCGGCCTGCGCAACTTTCTCAAGAAGCGGAACGATCTCCTGTACGTTTGCAATCTTGCGGTCGGTAATAAGGATGTAGGCATCCTTCATCTCAGCTTCCATGCGCTCAGGATTTGAGACCATGTATGCAGAAATGTATCCCTTATCAATTTGCATACCTTCAACTACCTCGTAGGAGAGCTCCATGCCCTGAGACTCTTCAACGGTAACCACACCGTTCTTGCCCACCTTATCAATGGTGTCAGCGATAATCGCACCAAGCTCTTCGCTCTCAGCCGAAATGGTTGCTACCTGTCGCACGTCTTCTTTGCCTGCAACGGGGCGGGACATTTTCTTAAGTTCAGCCACGGCCGCTTTACCGGCCTGCTCCATACCAGAGCGAATGGCCATCGCGTTTGCACCCCTCGTGAGGTTCGCAAGTCCCTCGTCAACGAGCGCCTCCAATAGCACGGTCGCCGTTGTCGTTCCGTCTCCCGCGCCATCGTTCGTTTTATTTGCAACCTCCTTCACAATCTCCGCACCCATGTTTTCAAACTTGTCCTTAAAGGAGATTTCCTTTGCGATGGACACGCCATCGTTGGTGATGCGCGGACCACCATAACTCTTCTCAAGCACGACATTACGACCACGAGGTCCAAGCGTTACCTTTACGGCGCGCGCCGCTTTCCCCAGACCCGCATGAATAGCTTTGCGTGCGTCTTCACCAAAGAGAATTTGTTTTGCCATAGAGTTTTGAATTAGCTGTTAAGAACTGCAAGCACATTTGCTTCTGACAGAATGTAGTACTCAACACCATTTACTTTCACCTCATCAAACCCATACTTAGAGAAAAGAATAGTGTCTCCCACCTTCACCTGCATAGGAAGAAGATCTCCGTCGTCATAGCGACCAGGTCCGACCGCAATAACGGTTCCCTTAGACGGACGCTCCTTATCAACGGTCTCGGGGATAATGATGCCTGAAGCGAGCGTCGTCTCTCCTGCTTTGTCTGCTGGCTGAACAAGAATACGATCGCCAAGTGGTTGCACCGGTACGGTTTGTTTTGCCATAGCAATATAAAAGATAGCTTCTAGTAAGAGCGTAGGGTTTTGTGCCCAACTTCGGTCGCAGAGCGCGTCCGATGTGAGGTCATTATAAGGAGCGTGATGGTGGGGTCAAGGAGAATGTCTTGACCAAAACTATTAATTGGGTCATTATGCAATTAATCAGCATTCAAAGAGGAGGATTACATGCTGCTGTTCATTTCGGCTATCTCGGGTGCGGTCGCCATGTTCATGACCCTCATCACCATCCGGGCGCTCGTCCAAGCTATTGACGCTCGTTTGATGTGTGCGCGAGTGGATACCGTCTTCTTTTTGTTGATGACGGTTGTCGTGGGCTGCGGTGCGCACGCACTTAATGATCTGTTGGTGATCGCAGCAATTATGCAGATCATCATCTGTGTCGCATTCATGCGTGATGTTCGCCGTGGCTTCAAACGCTCACGCATCCCACAGGCGGCCTAGACCACCCCACTGCCCGCACCTTCCACCCCCTCCAGGATACGCCTGGAGGGTTTTGCATACCCTCCCGCTTCATGGTAGTCTTCTGGGCACAGATGGAGACTCTCAAGGCGATACTGCCGTACATAGAAATAACTCTCTCCCTACTCCTTATTATAGGTATCGTGCTTCAACAGCGCGGTGCCGGACTTGGAGGAGCTTTTGGAGGAGACAATTTCGCATCGACGTTTTACAAGCGCCGTGGAGCGGAGAAATTCCTGTTCAACACAACTATTGTGATTGCGCTTTTGTTCGTCGCGTCGGCTATCGCCGGATTCCTCATCTCATAAGGAAATCATGCGCTACAGCTGGAAACAGCTCTCACAAGCAAACCAAGGGCCACGGACCGTACCACTTATAAGTGGTGTCGTGAATTACGTACGCCAACTCCCTCCTGGAGATCAGTTGATCGCTAGTATTCTTGGTGGATTGGTTGCCCTTACCCTGCTTGCGGGATTGTTTGGGTTAGAGCGCACGTTCCTTGTTGTGGAGCCTGCATATGGTGGGGCGTTCACCGAAGGGATTGTGGGAACACCACGCTTTGTGAATCCACTCATTGCACTTTCTGACGCTGACCGCGATCTTGCAAAACTCACCTACGCAGGCCTTATGGGCACTCGTGGAGACGGAAGCCTTGAACCCGTGCTTGCCGAAAGCTACAGCGTGTCTGAGGACGGCAAGATATACACGTTTGTCCTGCGACCTGGTATTACCTTCTCTGATGGAAGCCCGGTAACTGCAGAGGATGTAGTGTTCACGGTTGAGAAAGCGCAGGATCCTGGTCTTAAGAGTCCTGAGCTTGCAAACTGGTCAGGTGTGAAAGCAGAGGCGGTTGATGCACGCACGGTTCGCTTCACTCTGCCTCGTGCGTACGCACCGTTCCTTCAAGACACGACACTTGGCATATTGCCTGCGCGCCTGTGGAGAGACGTGACGAATGCAGAATTCCCCTTCTCACCACTCATGAGTACACCGGTTGGTGCAGGGCCGTTCATGGTTGATAGGGTTACGCGAAGCAAAGAGGGTGTTATCACCGAATACACGTTCAAGAGCTTTAAGGGGTACGCATTGGGGCGACCATACCTTGATAACATCCGGTTCGTGTTTGTTGACGAAGAGAGCGACCTTGAGTTAGCACTTCAAAACAAGCGGGTTGATAGTGGTTATGGTGTCGCTCGAGAGGGTGCACTCACCGCTCCCTACGCACGAATCTTTGGCGCATTCTTTAATGCAAACCAAAATCCAGTGTTTAGTGAGCCTGCAGTGCGCCGTGCGCTTTCACTTGCGATAGACCGCAGCGCAATCACTCAGAGTATTCTTGGCGGGTACGCAAGCCCCATCATGGGTCCGGTCCCTCCAGGCTCAGGTATTGAAACCACACCTGTGCCCGTTCTTGAAAATCGTATTCAGGCGGCCGCTGATGTCCTCACGGACGCAGGATGGAAGTACGACGAGGAAGCACGTATTTGGGACAACCCTAAAGTTGATGCTGAACTACGCGTGACCCTTCGCACCTCAAACGTGCCTGAGCTCAAGCTCGTTGCACAACAGGTGCAGTCAGACTGGGCTTCACTTGGTGTTCCAACGTCTCTTGAGTTGTTTGAGCCAGGAGATCTCACCCAAAACGTGATTCGTCCTCGTGAGTATGAAGCACTCCTCTTTGGTATGGTGGTGGGTCGTGATCAGGACCTCTTTGCCTTCTGGAGTAGTTCAGAGCGAAGCGATCCCGGACTCAACATTGCGCTCTATGCCAACAGTACGGTAGATACCCTTCTTGAGCGGGTGCGCACCGAACAGAACAACGAGACGAGACTCAAAGATCTTGCTACACTGGAGGAACAGATAGCAGGTGACTACCCAGCCGCGTTCACCCACGCACCCGATTTTGTTTATGCGGCACCCAAGGGCATACACGGCATAGAACTTCCGCAGATTGCCTCCCCTTCAGACCGTTTTGCAAACATCGCGGGCTGGTACCGGTACACTCAGGAAGTCTGGCCGTTCCTCGCCAAAAAGTAATTTTTCGTAGCACGATGTGTAGCAACTACATATCAACGCTTTAATAACACTTTATAACTATTCATTCATTATGACTGCAGCACCTGCGCCCGCACCGGCGCCTTCATCCCCCACACCGCAACACGGTCCTCGTCCTGAGGGAGAGCGGCCACCTATGCGTCCTCGTGGCGGCAATCGCCCACAGCGCACCGGTGGCAACGGCCCACGCCCACAAGGCGGACAGGGTCGCCCTGGTGGCGTCACGCGCCAAATTAGGCGCACGCTTCGCCGCCCAAACGGCCCTTCTTCCCAGAGCACCCAAAAGAAGGCTCCTGACTACTTCCCTGAAGACCCCGGACCAAACGTGGTACGTATCGTGCCGCTTGGCGGTGTTGAGGAAGTGGGACGCAACATGTTCTGTGTTGATGCAAACGGTGACATCTTCGTCTTTGACGTTGGCTTCCAGTTTGTCTCTGAAGACACTTCTCCTGGTGTTGACTACGTGCTTCCAAACACGGCGTATCTAGAGAAGAACAAACATCGTGTACGTGGTGTGTTCATCACACACGGACACCTTGACCACATCGGCGGTATTCCGTTCTTGATGAATCGGTTTGGTAACCCACCAATCTACACACAGAATCTTTCAGCGATCATGATCGCTAAGCGACAGGAGGAGTATCCTGACATGCCGAAGCTTGAAATCATTACCGTTGAACCAGGAAGCACCCGCACTATTGGTAACACCAAGGTTCAGTTCTTCCCCGTGACCCACTCCATTCCGGACTCTATGGGAATTGCTATCAGCACTCCCTACGGCAATGTGATTGCAACCGGTGACCTTAAGCTTGACCACAACGACGGCATTCCTACACCTGAGGAAACCAAGAAGTGGGGAGCGCTCGGAAAGGAGAAGAACCTCTTCTTCATTGCAGACTCCACGAACGCTGAACGTGATGGATTCTCCATGCCTGAGCGCAAGGTGCATGAGACCCTTGAAGACATCATCAAGACTGTGTCCGGACGTCTCGTCATCGGAACCTTCGCGTCTCAGTTTGAGCGCATGATTCGCATCATTGAAATCTCTGAGAAGCTTGGAAAGAAGATTGTGACTGAGGGTCGTTCTATTAAGACGAACCTGGAGATCGCACAGAAGACGGGTCTTCTGAAGGTTGATAAATCTATCTTCATCCCAGCCCAAGAGATTGGGGACTACCCTCCTGACAAGGTCATCATCCTTGCGACAGGAGCCCAAGGAGAGGAGTTTGCCGCACTCATGCGTATTGCAACCAAACAGCACAAGAACATTGTCCTCAATGAACGCGACACGATTGTGCTCTCTTCTTCGGTCATTCCTGGAAACGAGATTGCGATTCAGCGCTTGAAGGATAACCTCTACCGCGCAGGAGCTACTCTCATTCACTACCGTTCTTCCGACGTCCATTCAACCGGACACGGAAACACGGGAGAGCTTGTGTGGATCAACCAACAGGTTGGTGCGAAGTTCTTCATGCCTGCCTACGGGTACTACTCCATGACCAAGTGTCATGCAAAGGCTGTTGAGCA
Source organism: uncultured Candidatus Saccharibacteria bacterium (assembly GCA_964426785.1). Classification (GTDB taxonomy): domain Bacteria; phylum Patescibacteriota; class Minisyncoccia; order Phycocordibacterales; family Phycocordibacteraceae; genus C7867-001. Next base: position 5,411 of record CAYRRU010000008.1, read on the forward strand.
AGCAGGACGCCCACGAGATACCATCGTTATTGCAGACAACGGCAACGTGATTGACGTGATTGATGGTGAGCGACTCTTTGTACACAAAGAGAAAGTCCCTTCGTCTCCGCTCATCGTTGACGGATTTGCAATTGGCGATATGCAGGAGGTAGTCATTCGCGATCGCCAAATGCTTGCAAAGGACGGTATGTTCGTCATCATTGCTACGGTAAACCTTAAGACAGGTAAGCTTCGTAAGTCTCCGGACATCATTTCCCGTGGCTTCGTATATCTGCGCGAGAGCCAGGACATGTTAAACCAGGCACGACTTCTCATTAAGAAAACCGTTGAAGACTCAACGCGTGGTATGAATCCAGTTGATCTTGATTACGTTAAGAATCAACTCTCGGACACAGTTGCTGGATTCCTGTTCTCAAGGACCAACAAAGCACCAATGGTCATTCCCGTTCTGATCGGCGTCTAGCGATTACAAAAGAGCTCCATCCGGAGCTCTTTTGTTTTGACTCGGTGCTACACTACTCATTAATGTCACCGCGCATTGCGCTTACCCTCAGCAACTTCTTTAGTGCTGCACAATTTTTCGTTGTGCTGTATGTTATTGCGTCCTATCTTGCAACCCTCATACCAGAGAGTGCGACGGGGTTCGTTATCGCAGGAGGCGCGTTTCTCACCCTCTCTATCTTTCCTTTTGTGCCTGAGCTGGTGCGAAGAGTTGGCGTACGTCCATTGCTCGTGGGTGCTGCCTCTATTGCTTCTTTGGCGCTCCTGCTTATGGCGTTCGTGCCAAGCGCACCTGTCGCTATTCTACTTACCCTTATCTACTGCATGTTGCAGCCAATCATTTCCTATTTCTATGATTTGTTGCTTGAAGCCACTATTACGACTGAAGATGAGACTGGCCGTATTCGCACCATCTTCCTAACGGTTTCCAACTTCGCGCTCGTGCTGGCGCCACTTATGATTGGATTGCTGCTTGAAGAAACGAATGCTTATTGGTTAGTCATGGCAGTTGCGTCTGCACTTTTTGTACCATTTCTGTTCTTTATAACGAGCATGAAACTTCCAGAAGGTGATGCTCCTCATTTCTCACACATTGTTGAAGTGTGCCGATGTCTAATGCGTGACCCAGACTTGTTTGCAGTTAGTGTGGCGATGGTGACGCTTCAGTTTTTCTATCACCTTGCCCCCTTCTTTGTGCCTCTCTACTTGCATGGGGTGCTCGGTATTCCATGGAGCGAATTGGGTTGGATATTTGCGGTGATGTTGTTGCCTTTTCTGTTGCTTGAATACCCTGCAGGATGGCTCGCTGATCGGGTATGGGGAGATCAGGAGATTATGGCGATGGGATTTCTTATTCTTGGAACCGGATTTGCCGCACTCGCCTTTGTTTCCGTACTTACCCCACTCATCTCCATTGTTATCTTGCTTGTGGTAACGCGAGTGGGTGCTGCTCTCGCTGAAGCAACCGTTGAAACACACTTCTTCAGACGCGTGTCAGAGAAGGACGCAAACTCAGTTGGCGTGTTTCGTATGATGCGTCCTGTTGGCGCACTTACTGCTCCACTAGTTGGAAGCTTGCTTCTCTATACCAGTTCATACGCTATGCTCTTTTTTGTAACGGGTATAGGGATTATCGCCGTTGGTGTGGCTGGTGCCCTTTCTATCAGAGACGTGCGTTAGTCGGGAAGCTGGTAGTCAGAACCTTTCTTTTCAATAAGACCCTCTCGTAAGAGGTTCGTAAGTTGTGCGTCTATGTGCTCGGTGCGTAGTGGATACAATGTCCGAAGTGCGTTTCTTGTTTTTGATCCCTCTACGAGCGCTTTTAGAATCGCACCCCGAACTTCTCTGTTTGAACCTTTAAATGCAGACTGCTTTGTATAGCCTTTCTTTTTTGCATTAATACGCACACCCCTTCGCTTCAGATGGCTTCCGTAGTCCATAAGCGCGGCATACCATTCTCGCGCTTTCCCTTTGGGCAATACTTTAGCTGCCACTGCAATAACCTCCTTATCAGGTATGTCAGTTCGGTCTGCAAAAAAGTGGTGGGTAATTACGGTGCGAATGTTGGTTTCAAGTATCACTACGTCATCGTTGTATGCAAACGCACGCACCGCACCTGCCGTATAGGGACCAACCCCAGGCAATACCGAAAGATCCTTCGGGAACTTTCCTTTATGCTCGCGAACAACTGCTTTCGCCGCTTCGTGTAACAGGCGGGCACGTCGGTTATAGCCAAGCCCTTGCCACACTTTCAATACGTCACGGAGCGGAGCCTGTGACAACTTACGCACCGTTGGATAACGGGAGAGGAACGTCTGGTAGTACGGGAGTACTCGCTCAACTTGTGTTTGTTGCAACATAACCTCTGACACAAGAATCCGATATGGATTACGCGTCTTTCTCCAAGGAAGTGCGTGTCTTCCCTCTTTCTTATAGAACTCCCAAACTACTTTCCTAAACGTGGCTTTCGTCATGCACGACCGTTACGACTGGTCGCTCAGGTACAACAAAAATAGCGAGAATGTATACCACGACACCAGGCACCACTCCTGTAGCGATAAGAATGATGAGGTAGATAAGACGTACGAGAACGGGGTCGGTATCAAAATACTCACCCACTCCTCCTAAAATACCTGCAAGTATTTTGTTCTCTTTGCTTCTGTAGAGTCGTTTGGTCATATGCATAAGTATACCAAACTAGAATTCGTATACAGCGTCTTTGCGCTCCAGGACCACTTTCCATCCATGACGCTTCGCGTGGCGCAGAAGTCCTTTGCTTGGATTAAAGGCAATAGGCGTATCAACCAATTCAAGCATGGCGATATCACTTTCCGTATCTCCAACACCAATAGAATTATGAAACGACAATCCTTCTTTCTTGATAGCTCTTTGCAACACCAACCCTTTGTTCATAATGAGGTGTTCGTCCACAATGTCTCCAGTAAAGCGGCCAGTAGCTCCAGTGTCATAGAAAATACCGTATGACTTATCAAACCCCAGTTCATACCCAAACCCGTCCACAATAAACTTTGGCGAGCGGGATACGGCAAGCAAGAAGTACCCTTCGCTCTTAAGACTTTTAATCAGATCACGTGTGTACTGATACACGCGATCCTTCTTGGTTTCAATAATTTCTCCAGCAACGTCCGCTACCTCGCCATACGGTATGCCTTTTGCATATTTCCCAAAAGCCTCCGCAACTTTATTAATATAGGTGTCATACCCCGTTCTTTTTGCTTTCCACTGCTCCTCTGCTTTCGCGTATGACTTCCGCGCATCCTTTGGAAAGAGACCCCGCAGGATAAGTTCATCAACAAGATCAATAAGGAGCGATGTACGGAAGACGGTTCCGTCTATATCAAATACTGCGACCGACTGTCCTTTTACCATTCGTTTATGGTACCAAATTCTATTTGGCTTTAGGCCAGTGCAGGCGGGCGGGCGGATAGAGCTTCGTGAGAGGATGATCACCGCACTCGTGAGGAATAGCGGTACACACATACCGCCCATACAATACCAGCCCATTGTTCACATACTTCCAGTCTTCTTTTGGAAAAAGTTGCTCTAGGTCTTTGGATATCTTAGTGAGTTCGGTGTGGTCAGAAAGGTCAAAGCGAATCGCAAACCGCCTCACATGAGTGTCGGTTGGAATACCCTCCCAGATGTCATAGAGCTCTCCAAGTACAACATGGGCTGTCTTGTACGCGACTCCAGGAAGTTCGGTCAGTTCAGCTTCCGTTTTAGGCACAACCCCTCCAAACTTCTCAAGTAGGAGCTTCGCGGAATTAATAATGTACTTCGTCTTACTTTGGTGGAATGTGATGCTTGCGGTCTCGCGCGAAAATACGTCAGGGTCAGCGTGTGCAAAATCTGTGACCGTTACATACTTCTTCCACAAAGTATCCGTAACGGCATTCACTTTTTTGTCTGTACATTGCGCTGAAAGAATCACGCTTGCTACGAGTTGAAATGGAGTTGTATAGGTAAGTTCGGTTTTGGGCGTTGGATAGGTTTGCTTCAGATATACAAGTATCTGACGCGCCCGCTCTTTCCGTTCTTTCAACTTCTCTGGACTCATGCACCAATAAATACCTTAAGATCAGCGAGTACCTCTGCCGCATGTGCTTCAGGCTTCACACTTTCGTACACTTTGGCAATAATACCTTCGGGATTAATAAGGAACGACGTACGCATAATTCCTTCATATTCGCGTCCCATGAACTTCTTCATTCCCCACACACCATATATCTTCACCACCTGTTTGTTTTCGTCTGCAAGTAGCGGAAAAGTGAGTTGATACTTTTCAGCAAACTTCTTATGACTTGAAACAGAATCTGCTGATACGCCAAGCACCACCGCGTCGTATGAACTTAAGTCAGGGTCAGCGTCGCGAATCGCGCACGCTTCTCTCGTACACCCTGGTGTATCGTCCTTAGGATAAAAATACAGTAATACCCATTTTCCATGATACGCAGAAAGGGTGTGATCTGTACCGTTCTGATCAGAAAGTGTGAAGTCAGGAGCTACAGTTCCAGCGTTTGGAATCATAACTTTATTTCCTCTCTCTTCCAGGCAAATGTATATGCTATGACGGCAAGGACACCCGCAGAAATAAGCATGAGAATGAAAACAATCAGACCACCAATAACCGGCACAAGCCCAATGAGATACAACATAAACATACCGAGGACTGCTGCTTTCCATCCTGTTTGCTCACGCTTGGTTATAAGTTTCAACGTGTACATGCCGGCAAGAAGCCCGGCGTAAATATAGGCGAGCATGAGCAGTAGCAAGTAGAGCGCACCAAGAATAAACGCAAGACCTATACCGACAAAGGATATGAGCAAAAGAATCAGAAGTATCGGTGTTGCTACAACGAGTGCAAAACCAAGGAGCGCTAACATGAAGAGTCGTTTAGGCGCAGCCGCGTGCGCCCGCTCCACCACACGTCTAGAAAAAGCTGGAAAGAGTCCAACAATAAGTCCCGCAGCCACAAGCGTCGCAAGCGCTTTTACTAAGAAGAAGATGCCTGCCCCAGCAAGCGCGAATGTCTGTGCTTCTTCTGCGGACGGCAAATAAGAAGCGGCACCCGTGTAATGTGCGCCTCCATCAATGATCACGGTTTGAGGAATAATCGCTTCTTGCGGAGCGTTATACCGAAATTCTCCACGAATTACCGTTCCCTCTGCGAGAGTAACTCGGTCGCTTGCAGACACCGAAACATTCCCTAAATACTCGCCCGATAGGAACACATCACTCCCGTAGATATTTACGTTTCCATCAGCTCCGCCTGTAACCCGCACGGTACCTCCCATCATCTGGATATCTTTGGCACGCCCACTCACTAGTACCACACCGCCAAGCACCGAAAGGTCTCCAACCACGGCCTTATCAATAATCACGCGACCACCCGCAACACGTACGTCGCCCCCGACGCTTTCCTCAAGGTCAAGAGTACCGCCAGCCAAAAGTACGTCTCCTGCAACAGGTGCTGAAACCGTCACATTCGCACCTGCTGCAGTTAGGTCACTGGTTACTGGTGCCACAATACGCACATCAGCACCTGCAATGTAGATGTTGTCTGGTGGGGCTTCAGTCACGAGCACGTTGCGCTGACCCTCAAGAGTAGCGCCCAGAGCAAGCCCTGGAATGAGAAGGATGACCGCAACAAGCGAACTGCGTATCATATGCTTTTATCCTACCACAGCCAGTTTGCGTGGCGCGAACCTAATATAGAGGGAGCGTATGAGTGCAAACAACGCTACTGAAATGACGGCTGAAAGTACGCAATATATACAGAAACTACCAATCAGGAAGGCCTGGATGAGCACAAACACCAGCGAGGCGCAAAACCCACCAATACCTAAGATATAGAGTCCCAAATACACGCGACGCTTAGCATAAAGGGCAAGAAGTGCTGCAAGTGCAAAAACGGAGCTGTAAAAGAGGGTGCCGTATACTCCAAGTGGCACGCCAAATAACCTAGAATAAGGGCTCTGCGCTACCTGCTGACACCCACTTAAGATAGTCACATCACACGCAGGAGCAATGCCGTTCAGTGCACTCTCGGCCAAGTACCAGGAGTCAGCAATACCAATAAAGGCAAGCACCAAAATAAGCCCAAGAAGGAGGTTTTGATTCATTCAGCGGTATGGTACCTCTTCATATGAAGGTCCGCAAATAGCGCTATACTTGTGGCATATGGCACCTATTGAAAAGACTGAAGAGGAGTGGAAGAACGAACTTTCTCCTTTGGAATACCACGTGCTCCGCGAAGGAGGGACCGAGGCTCCCTTTTCTGGATCCCTTGTTGAGAACCATGATGCAGGAATGTATGTCTGTAAAGCATGCGGGGCTACACTCTTTTCATCATCAGCAAAATTTGATTCAGGAAGTGGGTGGCCTTCGTTCACTGATCCTGCCGTTGCTGAACATGTAGGAGTGCGTCCCGATTCCTCTCATGGTATGGAGCGCACAGAGGTATTCTGTCGCAATTGCAATGGACACCTCGGACACGTATTCATGGATGGTCCGCAGGAATCGGGAGGAAAACGATATTGCATTAATTCGGTATGCCTTGCTTTCAACAAAGAACCTTAGCTACATCCACGTACGGTCCGACCATCTTTTATCATGCCGACTCTGGTTTCTTCGTAGGCTGCTTTCGTACTTCCCATTTCTTTGGTAAGTGTTGCTGACACCACAAGACCGCAGTGTACCGATTTCTCCCAGTATTGATCAAATACAAAGTTGCCGAGTGAATAGTACACGCGTGTGTGTGCGATATCCTCTTGTAAACCAATAATATGAGAATGAGTTCCAACAATGAGATCTGCTCCTGCCTGACTCATGCGTAATGCGCGCTCTTTCACATCTGCGCGTGGCTCAACAATATATTCTTCTCCCCAGTGCGGTAGTACCACTACAAAATCACTGCCCTCTCGTTTTGCTGTGCGAATTGCCGTCAGAGTTCGGTCTTCATCCCCTTGTAAAAACTCATTGTATGAAACAAACGCTACCTTCACTCCATTAATTTCCTCCACGATCGGTTCACGTGTTGCACCACTTGGGTCTCCCACAAAACGTATTCCGGAAGCACTAAGAAATCGCTTAGTGCTTTCAACACCTGTTATGTCAAAGTCACGAATGTGGTTGTTTCCAATCGTCACAACGTCAATGCCAAATGACGCCAAGGTACTTGCTACAGGTGGTGCAAACGTGAACCGCATGTTGTTAGTGTCTCCCACCGTACTTCCAAGAGATACAGACGGGGCGTTCGTGATAGGGCCTTCAAGATTTCCAACCGTAAGGTCAGGAGTTTGGAGTAACTCCCGAACATCACCCAGTACAAATAAAGCACCCTTCTCGTCAAATACACGTCTGATGTAGCGATCAAACATGAGATCCCCTACGAACACTATTTTCGCAGTACTCACCTCTTCTACACTCATGTCCTCTTCAACGTGTGCAGTATGTTCTGAGACAGGGAAAAGCACGAATGCAAGTACGAGTAGACCCGCGACAAGAGGAATACTTAAAATAGCGAGTGCCACCTTCATGCAACCAGTATATCGCTCTCGTGGTTATAGCAATCAAAGGGAGCGATCTTTGATAAAGCGATAGGACACCTCTCGCCGGAAGCGCGTATCTACGGTGCGCATTTGCGGGGGGAGGACACAAAGACGATGAGCGTCTTGCTATGCGCTGGTCCCGTATAGCTAACCGCCTTCCCCGAACACCTGTTATGCCAATTCTAAGCGCACTAGGTCTCGGGCTTGCCATCATCGTCTTAAAAACCCTTACCCCATTGATCTTTATTGAAATTCAGAAGACTGCGCTTTTGTTTCTTCGGGGCGCTCAGGTAAGTGCTGGTGTGGCGACTGATCTTGCTGCTTCTGCAGGAAGTATCCGTATCAACACTACGCCGCCAGTACTACCACGTGCGCCACAAGTACGAACGCGCTAACGCACCGAGCCAGACAATCCCGTCTGGCTCGTGTTTGATTCCTTCTAGTCTATACTAGCTACATGCAGATTAAACCTACTGAGCAATTTAGTGTCTGGGGCATTCTTATAACCGTGGGGGTTCTCGTCGCCCTCTCCTTTTTTATTGATCTTGGAACCGTTCGCTCATTCATTGAACGAGCAGGGGTGTGGGCGCCTGTGATATTTATCATCATGAAAGCATCTACCGTTATCATTGCGCCACTATCGGGTGCGCCACTGTATCCGCTCGTGGGAGCATTCTTTGGTTTTGTCCCAGGACTCATCTACGCCATCATTGGTGACTTTATTGGATACACGACCGCGTTCTATATAAGCAGACGTTTTGGATATCCCGTGGTGCGCCGGTTTATTGAACACAAAGAACATGGATTACTCTCCCGCATCGTGTCGCACGTCGGTACGGCAAAAGGATTCCTGCACGCGTGCCTTACCTTGGGTGCACTTCCTGAACTTCTCTCATACGGAGCGGGCCTATCCAAACTGCCGTACCGCGTGTTCATTGTAATCATCGTTCCGCTCTCCGGCATTATCTCAACATTGCTCGTTCTCTTCGGCTCAACGATCTCTGGTTCAGATTCCCTTGGACTCGTTTTCCTGCTTCCACTTGGTGGAGCGCTCGTTATGGGAGCCGGAGCTTTTCTTTTCTATCGCGCTATTAGCAAGAAAGATCCAAGCATCACGGACTAACACAAAAGCGCCCTGACTGGGGGCGCTTTTGCTTCACACAGGAAGGGTTCGCTACTTAGCGAGTTCTGCATCAATGAGTGGCTTCACAAAGTCAGTTGGGCGAGCACCATCAATGAAGGTGGTACCAATGATGGAACTCGGTGTTCCCTTAATACCAAAGCCTGAACCCTCTTCGCGATCGGCCTGTACCGCCTTCTGGTATGCATCCTTCTTTTCTGTTGCGAGGCTGGCGACACGCTCAGCATCAACACCAGGGATTGCTGCAGCGAGTGCTTTAACCGCAGCTACCGTAAGTCCAGACTCACCTGCCTCAATATTCATGACGCTTGCTTGCCATGCGCCGTAGTGCTCAGGATACGCTTCCCACATAGCACGACCGAAGATTGCAACTTCTTCTGAACCTGGGAAAAACTGGAAATCTTTGAATACAATCTTTACTTTGCCGGTGTCAACATAATCGCGTTTGATGTCAGCAAGTGTCGTCTGCTCAAAGCGCTTGCAATATGCACACTGGTAGTCAAACCAGACAGCAATAGTTACGGGAGCTGTTGGACTTCCAACATACGGCTCACCCTCCACTTTCACATTCTTGATATCAACGGCCACCTGCTCTCCTGCGTTTTGATCTGCTGTGTTTGCCGGAACGGCACCACGACCGAAAATAAATGCGAACGCAATAATAATCGCACCAAGGAGAACAGCAATGGGTGTTAGATAACGCTCCATGAAGCTCTGTGAATTTGAAGAATCGGACATACCAGTATTAGGATTTGAAACTTATCTTGTTATACATACTAGGATACCCCTCTCCTGCCGTATCGCAAGGTATACAAAAACAGCCCCTGTGGGGCTGTTTTTGACTTTACTTAGCGCTTATCAATGAAGGTAAGGGCTTTGCCGGTCTTTCCGGCGCGTCCGGTACGTCCAATGCGGTGCGTGTAGTCTTCGTATGTTCCTGGAAGATCAAAGTTGATCACGTGAGAAACACCTGAGATATCAAGTCCGCGGGCAGCAACGTCGGTTGCAACGAGTACCTGTACATGGTCAGCCTTAAACAGAGAGAGTGCCTTCTGGCGCTTGCCGTGGGTCTTATCTCCGTGAATACTCTCAGCTTTAATGTTTGCACGCTGAAGGTCGCGAGTAAGGCGCTCCACACCATGTTTGGTGCGTCCGAAGACCAATACCTTATCAAAGGCAGGATCCTTGAGAAGCTCAACGAGCTGGGCGAACTTATCTTCGCTACCCTTTGCGTAGATAACATCCTGATCAATGGTAGCCGCGGTTTCGCGCGTCTTCACCATGATGCGTACAGGATTCTTCAAGAAGTCTCCGATCAATCGCTCAATGTCGCGAGACATAGTTGCGGTGAAGAAGAGGGTGTGACGATCACTCGGCATTTTGCCGATGATGAAACGCATGTCAGGAATAAATCCCATATCAAGCATGCGATCAGCCTCATCAAGGACAACCGTGTTGAAGTCCTCAAATTTAACCTCGCGGCGCTCTTCAAGATCCTTCAGACGGCCTGGCGTACCAATCACGAATGATGGGCGACGACGAAGCTGACGAACCTGGGGCTCAATACCTGCCCCACCAACACAGACCACTGCTGAAATACCGAGACGCTTAGCGAATCCGTAGAACTCAGCCTCAATCTGGATAGCAAGCTCACGTGTTGGAGCCATCACGAGAATACGCTCCTCTTTTCCAAGAGCACGCATCTTCAGAACCTTATCAATAAGTGGAAGCAAGAATGCTGCCGTCTTACCGGTTCCCGTGTTTGCAATACCCACAATATCCTTTCCTTCAAGAACAACCGGAATTGATTGGTCTTGAATAGGTGTTGGGGTCATGTATCCCTTGGAAAGGATATTTTCCTTAAGCTGGGAATCAATTTTGAAGTCAGCAAAAGTGTGTACCGGTACGTACGGAGCAACGTCCTCTTGAGGAGTTGCCTTGTTGATCAACTTTGAGAGATCAACATTCATCTCCTGGTAATTGCGCTTTCCGCGAGGTGCGCTTGAGCCACGAGAAGACGAACCTCCCGGACGAGCGCCACCACGTGATGGGCGACGGTTATATCCCTCTGGTAGAGGGCCTTTGTAATGTCGTGGAGGACGTGCGTCCTTACGACGAATATACGTTGTAGCCATATAGCTATGTTTCTAACTAGGTCTCGCAGAGGAGCGCGATGACTCAAATAAATCCGCAGTCTTGAGAGTTTCAGGCATTCCCTCTAGAACACTTCTGCGCCTGGTCCTGAGAGCTTCTCAAGACGACAAACCATTGGAGGACTGTGGTAAGCACAATATAGCACACGCTCGGCTATTTGCAAGGTAAAAGGCGCATTGTGCGCCTTTTACGATTTGCTATGCAATAGGTTTCTTTCCCTGAATGACTCGTACGAGAATCATGATGACCGCAACGATAAGCAGAAGGTGAATGAATCCGCCAAGCGTATAGCTGGTGACCAAACCAAGAACCCACAATACAAACAAGAGAACGGCAATGGATGCAAGCATGATCAGAATTGATTAGCTAAGTAATACTCATACTATGACGTTGCGTGTCCTCTCCTCTTACGAAAATACCGCTCAGCTGAGCGGTATTTCATGAGTTCCTTATGAACGTTTTGCTTTTGCGCGTCCACTTTCCGAAAGAATTTGTTTTCGGAGACGCACTGACTCAGGAGTAATCTCAAGGTACTCGTCGTCAGACATGATCTCAAGACCACGCTCAATGGTAAGCGTAAATGGTGGGAAAAGGGTGATAGCCTCATCATTTCCTGAAGAGCGAACGTTCGTGAGGTTCTTTCCTTTGGTTGGATTCACCATCATCTCTTCTCCCTTAGAGGTGTTTCCAATCACCATACCCTCATACACTTCGGTAGCAGGCGTGATGTAGAGCATACCGCGATCCTGAAGACTCCAGAGAGCATAGCCGAGCGTCTTTCCTGGCGCCATAGAAATCATAGAGCCAACCTGGCGCTTCTTGATTTCTCCTGCGTATGGCTTGAACCCAATCACGCGAGACGAAAGGATTCCTTCTCCCTTGGTATCAATCACAAACTGGTTACGGTATCCCAGAAGTCCACGTGTAGGGCCTTCAAGAGTAAGGCGCACGGAGTCGTCGTGCTGGGTCATGTTCTGCAGAATGAATGCACGCGTTCCAAGACGCTCAATGATAGCTCCCTGATACGCGCTTGGTGTATCAATGATGACTTCCTCAAATGGCTCAAGCTTCACACCCTCCTCTTCACGCACAATAACCTGTGGCTGAGACACCTGAAGTTCGTAGCCCGAGCGTCGCATGTTCTCAAGCAAAATGGCGATGTGGAGTTCTCCACGTCCCGAGACCTTGAATGAGTCTGGAGACACGAAGTCAATCTTCAGTCCCACGTTCACCTCAAGCTCGCGCTCAAGATATTCACGGAGCTGGCGGCTCGTCACGAACTTTCCTTCGCGTCCTGCAAATGGAGAGTTGTTAACGAGGAAATTAAGGGTGATGGTTGGCTCATCAACCGCAATGGCAGGAAGTGGCTCTGCGCTCGGGTCTGTGGTGATGGTCTCTCCAATGAAAATGTCCGGGAGTCCGGCAATGATTACAATGTCACCCGCCTGAGCTTCTGCAGTATCAACCCGCTCAAGACCTTTAAAGGTAAAGAGTTTGGTAAGTTTGCCGTTACGGGATTCCCCTGTTGGCTTTTTCACAATCACGTTGTCGGTCGCTTTGACGGTTCCCTCGTACACACGTGCAATAGCAAGACGTCCAAGGAAGTTGTCGTAGGCAAGGTTAAATGCCTGCAACCGTAGCGGCATGTCGCGCATCTCGGGAGTAGATGATGGTGAGACTTCCTCCAAAATCACATCAAGAAGCGGAGTGAGGTCTTTGCGCTCGTCGGTGAGGTTACGCATAGCAACACCTTCGCGACCAATGGCGTATACCACCTTAAAGTCAGCTTGGTCATCGTTTGCACCAAGTTCAAGGAAGAGCTCTAGTACCTGTTCTTCAGCACGAGCAGGGTCAGCTGCTGGTTTATCAATCTTGTTCAATACCACGATAGGTTTAATACCAAGCTCAAGAGACTTCTTGAGCACAAAACGTGTCTGGGGCATAGGACCTTCCTGTGCGTCCACAACCAAAAGCACAGAGTCAATGGAACGCAGTACGCGCTCAACTTCAGAACCGAAGTCAGCGTGTCCTGGTGTATCAACAATGTTGATCTTCGTGTCCTTATAGGTAACGGAGGTGTTCTTTGAGTAAATGGTGATACCACGCTCTTTTTCAAGCGTGTTGCTGTCCATAGAAACGTCTCCCACTGATGCCCCAGTTTGGCGCATCAGTGCGTCCGTCAAGGTTGTCTTGCCGTGGTCCACGTGCGCGATAATCGCAATGTTTCGGATGTCCATAAAATAAAAGAGGCCGCGGGGCCCGTTACGAAAGATAATACGACGTTTTAGTAGTTAACGCAAATACCGATTCACATTCTGCACTTGTCCTTTATAGGACACAGAACAATGTATCTGACCATTATTGTCATGCAGGTAGAACAAACAGTCGGTACTGTCAGGATTTAACACTGCCCGTATAGAATCAAGACTGGGGTTTGCAATGGGGTGTGGAGGTAAACCCACATACTTATACGTATTAAACGGTGACGTTATGTATTTATCTTCTGACTTGGGGACTGGCCACCATCCATTCTCTTCACTTCCCCGTATGTATTGGAGTGTTGCGTCCACCTGAAGCAACATGTTGCGATCAATACGATTCCATAGAATCGCCGCCACCAACTCTTTATCATTCTTTGCCGCTTCTTTCTCAACAAGGGACGCCAGCGTCAGAACATCAGTCCAGTCTTTGCCCTGGAGACTCGCTTCGTTTGCATAGGGCGCGAATACTTCTTGAAAACGGGCGCGCATACGATCAGCGACTTCTTTAGGTGTTTGATCAGCACGAATGAGATACGTATCGGGATAGTACACGCCTTCGGTGAAGGACGTGGAGGGTGCGGTATAGATGGTGAGCCACGATTGTTTTTCCTCAAGAGACCATCCCAACTGCTCGGTGAGAATATCGGCAATCTGTTCCTTGCGCATACCCGGCGTGATCTTAATCCACGCAAAGGTAGGTGGACGCGCAAGCGTATCAACAATAGTCCATACATCCATAGACGCAGACACCTGATATCCTCCCGGACGAACCGATCGCCCATTCATTGCAGAGATAAATGCTGCATCAAACGCATACTCGCTACGAATGTATCCTTGCTCCTTTAGTGCCCGTCCAACGCTTGCGATAGGAGTGTCAGGTTCAACCACAAACTCTCCCGTCTTAGCGTATACATCCACCG
>CAYRRU010000009.1:0-14695 GCA_964426785.1 uncultured Candidatus Saccharibacteria bacterium
TCTGTTAAACGAGTACAGTATAAGTGGTCAAAAGCCACGACTCGAACAGGATAAATCAACGGCTCAAAAGGAAAGCAAAAGTATTGAAACTGAGCCGCCGCACGATAGCGAGTGGCCAAGTAGTCCTTTGCAATAATAGTTCAGTGTGTAGGTTGCGCGTCTTTAGTCATCGGGTACAACCGCCGCTTGCACTGTTGGCCCGCATGTAGGCCTAAGTGGTTATCGCTTGCGTCTCTACCGATTGAAGCTGAGTTGTGAAGGAACTGAGGAGCGAATGTGTAAGCGTTTGAATCACGCTGACAAGATAATGATAGCAAAGAAACTAATATAAATCAATAGAATTATATTAATTCGTATTAACTTCTATTAGTTCTATAGGTTCGGGCCAGAGTAAAGCAAGATCTTACCGCTTCAATTGATACGCCTCTATATATAGGAACCATGAGAATGGAGCTTTAGAATTGTCGCGCCGAAAGAAGAGAACGGATTGCGTGTCCTGTTTATGAACCTGTACTAGAAGCCTAAGCATTAAGCGAAGCGCCTTTGTTTGGTATGTGTTAGCGTCGCAACGCTAGAAAATGTACGACAATAAGATTAGGAAAGACTATGGCAACCCCTTAAGCCCTTGTTTTTTTATTTTATAATTCGATTTAACAGATTAGAGTTAACTTCGCACAATATACATTGTGGTGTATTAACAGAGTAACGGGGGAGGGGGAGGCGTCTTTTTTTTCGTGAGTGCTTTTATATATGGTGCCCCGCCACATAAAGAAAAAGAGACCGTCTGACACTTGATTGTGTACACGCTTTTATTATAATGTGTACACGTTATGGCAGAAAAAGTATCAAAACGTCACTTCCGGGCCTACTTAAAGGACTACTTACTCCGCATGAAAGAAGGTGAGGTCTTTGAAATTAACGGATTGGAAATCGGCGTTGTGAAGCAATGTGTACACGGGGCTTCTCCCGATGTGTACACGGAACCGGTAAAGCCTACTTTTGAGGAGCTCCAGCAGACGATCCGGGTGATAGAGTCTAAACCCACCCCTCCGCTAGAAGAGTTCGAAGAAGAGGGCAACCCCTGTGCTTTATGCAAGAACACCGACCAGCTCTATAAATATTTTGAGGACGGCATTGAGTACGCCATTTGTTCTGCCTGCGCTATCAAGGCGAGGAAGAACCCCAGGAAAATGGAGAGGCTATAGCCTTGTCAGACACCCGTATCAAATGATATACTTCGTGCCATGAAGAAAATCCCACAGCACAGCACTGACGTTGAAGATTTTTTAGAGCCCACTGTTCGGTACTACGACAAGAGCGGAAGGCGCATAGAAGATTTTATGACGTGGAGCGCCGCCAAGTTCAAAGGATCGACTGAGACTTACCAAAAATATGCGACCATCGCGGACGATACGTTCGGAGGGATTCACGTCCTTACTAAGTGGACCGCAAGGGACCTCTCTATGGGCCTCTACGACTCTCCTTTGATATTTCATACCTCCGTGCACTGGGACGGGGCTAATATCGAAAGCAGGAGCCTTTCTACAAGCGGAGGAGCCCGGCTCACGCATATTCGAATGGTGGAAAAGTATAAAAAACTCTTAATCTCCCGCCTAAAAGATGCTCAAAGCGCTCAAAAAAATGTGGAAAGACAGAAGGCCCAAGCTTGATGTACGTTGGCCAAAAATGGACGCCACGGATGGTTTTGTGGAGAATCCAGCTTTCTCCGCCACTGCTCTCATAGCCCAAATGGAGCAAGCCCAAAGGGAGCGAAACGAGCATCTGAGAAGGATGGAGTATGGCCAGGCTGAATTTTATTCCAAATCTGAGCGCGAAATTGAGCACCAATATGCTAAAATTCAAAATGAAATAGAAAATATGGAATTTCACCGCACAGCCAGATCCTTCACGCTCAAAGCGGGATCACCTCTAAAAATAGGGGATCTTGTTTGGGATGAAAGTGGTAAGGCGATGGGAATCGTCACCCCTGGCACAACGGGAGACGTGGTCACAAAAATTGAGGCAGGCAAGCCTTACGAAGCCGTCTTCACTCACAAGGGGGTGGAGATTGTTAATGCTTCTCACGCTGGCGTGCCAATTATGCTCCTAGACTTCCCGTATACCACGCAGGTCCACAAAGACTACGACGCAGCCAGGAAGTCTACGAAAGTTACACTCATAGTCCCGGGCTACATACCACTGGTTTTCAACATCCCAGACGAGCTCTTCAATTCGAAACACGAATTCATTTTTAAGGACGGGAAGATCAAGTCCGTTGAATACTTCCAGGATGAAAGGATGCTCGGGAACGCAGTCCTACTGCCCATCAACAGCACTGTGCCTGTTGTACGGATGAAGGACATGGTGGATGACCGTAAAAGCTTCCGGAAGAAGAAGGTGGAGAAGGAAGATGGAGTCCTCTTCAATAGGTCCATACGAAAACACCTCAAGCTCGACACTTTCCCGAGGCTCAAAAGATTCCTTTCTCCTGAACTAAAAAGAATAGTAAGTCAGACAGCTTGACAGTCAGTGTGTCTGACGTGCAGGATATGAGCGCCTACCCTTCACCCCTTCACTTTTATGGCAGACAAAGAAAAGAAAAAGACCGTGATGCAAGACATCACACCCCCAGCAGCTCCTGTAGCGGCTGATTATTCGCAAACCCAAACCACCGTTACTCCTCCAGAGACCGTGGTAACAACGGCTTCTACAAGCGATGAGCCGACGGAAGAGTTCTTGCCAGAACCCCTCCTCGCCAGTGTCACCGAAAAAGTGGAAGCCATTGCCGCTTTCAAAGACGAGCAGTACGAGAAACTTCGTCGCGGAGCCTTGCTTCCCGGAGGCGTGATCGCCAAGATGCGGGAACAAAACGAGGAGTTTAAAAGCTTCCTCGCAGAGACTCTTGTGACTCTTATCCGTGAAGCCCAATCCAAATGAAACACGAATACGTTAAATACCGGGACTTCCTACGCAATTTTAAGACTGTCAGGTCGGGTCTTTCGGAGGACACTCTCTACGAAATCGTAGGGACCGGTGGGGTAACCGTCGGCTTCTTCTCCCTAAAAAACCCATGCCAAGAAAAAAGACAGTAAAAAATGTCGTGAAGCGCAGGGACTATTCAAAAGTCCGGGGAGGGATGACCACTAAGAGTGGACTCACTCTCACCCCGGCTCAAGAATCCTTTGCTCAGGCGTACACCGCCCTTGGGACGGATACCTTCTGCAATGCCTACCAGTCTCTCATCGCTACCCGGAAATGGAACGGCGGAGAGAACGGAGCGCGGACTTATGCCGCTACGATCCGGAACCACCCGGTAGTTGCTTCCCGCATCAAAGAACTGCTTGCTTTCCAGGGGTTCCAAGACGACGACATTGATTTAGAACACTTAAAAGTAATCAAGCAAGATAAGGATTTCACCAATAAAATGCGTGCGATCCAAGAGTACAACCGATTGAAGGGTCGGGGAGCTCAGCAAGGTCAAATTTTAAACGTAAACATCATCAACTTTGCCGACGTCCTCAACAATCAACATCCCACACAACTTCGACCCGACGAAACGCCCCTACCAACTGTCGATCTTGGGGAATAAAGCGAGGAATAAAGTCCTCGTTCTCCACCGTCGTGCTGGTAAGACCGCTCTCGCTGTGAATCAGCTCATTATTGAGGCGATGAAGCCTGAAAATGCCGGGCGTACTTTCTGGTACATCGCGCCCACCTACGCGCAGGGGAAGGAAGTGGTTTGGGCTGACCCACGAATGCTCTTCAATTTTTTACCCGAGGTTCTCATTGAAAAGAAGAACGAATCGGAGCTTTGGGTAAAGACTTTCAATAATACCCGTATCGCGATCAAAGGAGGGGAGGAGCCGGACACTCTACTTGGAGCCGATCCATACGGCGTGATCGTAGATGAAACACAAAATCAGAAAGAGGAATTGTACTCTCGTATCCTCCGGCCTATTCTAGCTGCGAACCGAGGATGGATCTGGTTCCTTGGGACTCCACGTTATAAAGATCACTTCTTCCAAAAGGCCGTTTATGCAGATTCACATCCCGACTGGCAATACTATCACCTATCTGCCCTCACATCTGGCGTCATCGGATTGGATGAACTTGATGAGATCCGACAAAACACCCCAGAAGACATCTTCCGACAGGACTACTTGGCAGAGTTCCTTGACGGAGAAGGGGTGGTATTCCGAAATGTTAGAGAGCTCGCCGTCTATCCAATGGAGGACCCCATCGACGGTCACACTTATAGTATTGGGGTGGACCTCGCTCGGAAGTCCGATTTCACTGTGCTCACCGTTTACGATCAATCCACTCGACGAGTGGTTTGTATAGAGAGGTTTAACAATATCGACTGGAGCTTTCAGAAAGCGAAGATCGAGGCCCTGGCCCGTAGATACCAAACGCACGGACGGCCAAGCCGCCTCAAGGTGGATTCGACTGGGGTTGGAGACCCAATTTATCAAGACCTACGAGACGCAGGCCTATTTGTGAACCCCGTGGTCTTCACGAACAAGCTTAAGGAAGAGATGATCCAAGGCCTTCGCATCATGTTTGACCACAAAACGATATTCCTGCCAAGATATAAGCCACTGATTGATGAGCTTGAAGTATTCGAGCAGACCGTGCTCGGGAGTGGCCGTAGTCGCTTCGCTGCACCCGAAGGAATGGACTTCCACGACGACTGTGTTTTTTCGCTTGCACTAGCCGTTTATCAAGCCCCTTTCATAGAAAACCAATTCGAAAAAAAGAAGAAATCACTCCTGATGAACAAGTACCGTCAGCCGGACATCAATCGTTACGCGAAGTCGCCAAAATCTGTTTACAGGCTCTCCGATTTGTCGTAGCCTTTCACTTGGGGTCCTACTCACCCTTCACAGACGCTTCGGCGGCTGCTGAGCCGGGCCCCAACATTTTCCCCCTTCACCTCTTCCCTTCACAATGCCCACCAGCAGAGAGGAAATTCACATCCAGCGCATACGCGCTTCTGACGACTCTAAGAAGGCCCTCAATAGAAAGCTCCGGGCTATTCGACGTCTCATGGACATCGCGGAGGACCGCATCGTAGAAGGAGACTCTTGGCGTGCGACGTTCCGCTTGCCGGAACTTTTTGGTATCAATGAACGCAAGAAGGCGGATTTGCTTGAACATCTACCGGAAGTGGTGGTGGATAGTCAGCTCATGGACGAATACAACATCGCAGTAGCCTCTCAAGAAGCTTTAAAACAATTCCAGTACACGTCAAAAGAGCGAGATGTCCTCGCTTCTGTTGTTTCTAGCGCCGTGGACTTTGGAACCGGTATCCAAGTCGATGGGGTGGTGAACGTAGAGCGGGAGGTAACCCCTGTGGATGACAAAAATCCCCAACTTTTCCTGCCAAAGGCCAAAAAACCGACACGCGTATCTGTTTATTACGGCCTCGCGCCCGAAAGTCTCGACTTGAGAGACGCTTTTCCAGACCCTTCGGCTACAATGGATCACGATCCATCCGGAGTTAAGGGGATGCAGTGGTTTTACAGGCGAAGAATCTACACCTACGAACAATTTCTGGCTGACTTTGAGGGCAAACCCGGCTTCGACATCCGTGGGGTAGACCCCGTAGAGTGGAACGGAGTGAACGATGGCATCGAAAGAGCGCCTTCGAAGCACGAAGGAGAGGAAAAAGCTGTAGGCACAGAAGGGAAAAGATACGTTTTTGTGTTCGAAGGATGGTGTCCTATCGAAGATGACCATTGTTTCCTTGCAAACGGGAAACTCATCTACGAAGGGGCTCTGCCCTTTGCCCACAAGCGTATTCCGGTCTCTTTCTACTACAATTACAAGCGCGACGACTCTATTTGGGGTGTTTCTGAAGCAGAAATCAATGCGCCTTTCATTTTCATCAAGGAATTGCTTGTAAACCTCATGATCGACAACGCAAAGCTCTCCCAGCAGCCAGTAGTGGCTATTTCAGGAGACGCTCAGTTCGATCCTGACGAAAATGAGCTTGAACCGGGCGCTCTCTTCACCCTCCAGGGACTCAATGGCGGGAAGGTAGGGGACGCAATCCAACCTCTTACTTTTGGCTCTAGCGTAGAACCTGCAATGGCCGTAAAAAATATTCTGGAGGACCTCCAGATCCAGGTCACGGGGGACGACTCTAGGGCTCTAACTGTACAACCCAATGAACTTGCAACTCAGACCCTCTCGAAACGGGAAGCTCTTAAAAAGCGCGTCCGAAAAAATGTTATGCAGAACACGATCAGGAGTCGCACGGAAAGTGTCAATCAGCAGTTCTCTAACATTTGCCAATTCCTCGCTCGCCCATACAAGGACATCGATGGCAAGTGGAAGCACCATGTCATTTACGTCGACGGTTATAAGATCAACCAAAGATCTGCCAAAGACCTACCAATTTTCACCCCAATTTCAGGACATCAAGGGACTTTTCAACTAAACGAAAGAGTGCTCAAACCAGAGCGTGTTCGCTTCCGTTTAGTAGAAAAGGTAGAGGATGCCGTGCAGAAAGAGCAGGAGCTTCAGGCCCTCCAGTGGTGGATGCAGACGATCTTCTCCCTCGCTCAAACTAAACCAGAGCTCGTCAAGAATACCGATCTGGAGCTGCTTGCAAAACAGGCCGGACAGAGGTTTACTGGTCTTGATGTGGAGTCGATCTTCAACTCTGCTTCCCGCACGGTGGATGGCATGGACGAAATGGACTTCTATATCGAACAGATCGCGCTTAAGATCCAGCCCATTATTCCGCGCGATGGCAAGAATTTACGTCGCCTTAACCGCCTACGAAAATATGGACTCTCAAAAGAATTCAAACTCCTCACCGAGCCAAGCAAACGAATCTACCAACGATGTCTCGAAGATCTTACGAAAGCAATTCGTGAAGAGAAGAACAAGTCATACCAAGATTACGTTAGACAACAAACACTGGGAAATATTGGGGCAAATAGTCAACAGCCCGCAATGCCAGGAGCTCCAGTTGCAGGTGGAACTACATTACAACAACCTGCTGGATCAGCTCCACAAGAGCAAGCGCCGGCTCAGTGATTATGAGCAGGCTTTCGCAGAAGGCCGCATGTACGAACTCGAGCTGATGATGGGAGTCCTCCTGTCCTCCGGGAAGAAAATGCTTGACAAGGAGGAAAAGGCACGCATAAAGTCTAAGACGCCGGAGGAGATATTCAGGGAAGACCCACTGAGGTATCTGATGCTCGCCGAAGGCATGGGTGATGAGCCCACTGAACAAAAAAATTAACGGTTCGCTTCTCCCTTGAAGGGTGAGAGTAGCGAGATGTTAAACAACATCTTTTCTACTTCTAATCCCTTCACAATGCCCAACCAGGATGATGGGTCCCAACCGGTAGCTCCGGCAGCGGATACCCAACCCAACGCAAAACCAGTGGAGTCTGCTCCTGCGGATACTCCTTCGGATGCGGAAAAACAGGCAGAAGCAAGCCGAGAGGCTGCCAAGGCTGGTGAGTCTCGCCGTAAAATGGCCGAGACGCTTTTATCACTTGCCGAGAAAGACCCCTCTGCTCGCGCACAACTTTCCGAAATGGCGAAAGATCCGTACGAGCGTACCTATCTTGAGCGTAAATTCGGTGAGAAGTTCACCTCCCTAGTGACACCTGCGGAGCCTGCAAAAACCCCTGTGACCAACTCTCCGGAGCTGGCTCAAAAGGTGGATTTGCTCATGCAAACGCACGAAACTGAGAGGCGAGAGTCCATGAAGACCGTCAAAACAAACCTCGGCCTGACGCTCGATCAGGAAGGTCTCTTTGATGATCTTGTAAAAACCCTCGAGGGACAAGAAATCGGAGGGAAGAAAATTGGTTTCCGAGAGGCCGTAGAAATGGCCGCTCGTCAAATCTCCCCTTCTGCCCCTTCAGCTAGTTCCCTTTTTAGATCCGATGTAACGGTGCGTCCTGAAGACACAAGTAGGGAAGTGAACGTCAAAATTTCTTCCGCACGTATCCAGGAAAACGCAAGGTACACGGGGGCTAAAACTCTCGATGACTTCAAGCCGATTGCAGAAGGGATCGCTAAAACAGGGACCTACACCCTTCCTGTAAAAACTGATCTATAACAACCCCTAGTCTATGACTGCAACCCAATTTAACGGGGACTTCCGACAAATCGGGACCTTGGATGGTCGCGAGCCTGTCGTGATGGAATTCGACGTTAAGGCCGGAGCTGCTACCTCTATTGAGGATGGTGATCTTGTGATCGTTGATGGCTCTAATGCCGGATACGTCAAGAAAGCCGCTGATGGAGCTGCAAGCACGGCTGAATGGATCGGACTTGCGGTAAAGGATTCTACTGACACTGCGTCTGCGGACGGAGTCGTTAAAGTAGCCCTTTCCCCAGTCGGTCTTATCGTTCGAGGACTTGCCACCACCCCTGGCAACTTTGCTCAAGCAATCAAAAATACTCGTGTCACTCTTGACGTCTCTACGGGCGTTCAAAAGGTCGATGAAAACGACACAGTAAATGGTGTACTCCGTGTGCTCGACTACAACACCACCGATAGCACTATCGACGTTGTAGTGCCTTGCCACCTAGCTTTCGTTTCTTAATCAACTAACTAGCCCTTCACTTTATGTTAGACGTAAATAAATACCTGACCGAAGCGCAGTTGGAGGTGATGAAATCCTTTGATGCTGGGTATCAAGGGTATCAATCCCAATACGAACAAGTCTTCAATGTCGAACGCGGTAAAATGCGTCTCGAAGAGAAGTTCTCTGTTCGTGGGGGAATGAGCGCCGCCTTCACAGCCGTTTCTGACGGTGCTGGCTACAACCAGCAAACTCCCAAGGTAATCGGGACCCAAACGATTGCCGAACTCATCTTCAAGGAAGCTGTTGCTATCACTCGAATGATGAAAGCAAAGGACCACTACGGTTCTGCGCTCTCCGACGCTCGCAAGCTCGGAATGCTGTCCCGCATTAAAATGGACAAACTCGGTGCTGATCTCCTCGCAGATGCGACTGGAGCCACAGTAACCTGGGACGGTTTGGCCCTCGGTCACGCTTCCCACCTTGTTGGAGAAACTGGAACGACCCAGTCCAACTTGACTTCTGGAGGTCTCACGACCACCAACTTGGAGACTGCCATCCAAAACTTCATGCTCCAAAAGGATCATGATGGAACTGTTATGAGCCTTCGACCTAAGTACATCGTGGTTCCGATCAGGAACATGATGCTTACCAAAAAGCTCATCGGTTCTCCAAAGACGCCAGAAGATGCTCACAACAGCATCAATGCCGTCACGGACTCTGGCTTGATTCCGATTTTCTGGGGACAACTTGTCACCACGGACTTCGAAGCAATGCTCTTGTCCGATAAGGCAATGCACCGTCTCGAGTACCTCATCCACTACGGACCTGAGCTCACTCCTGACCGCGACACTGCAACTGGTAACGATTTGGTACAACTCGACCTCTCTTGCAACGCAGGATCAGTCGACTATCTCGGAACCTACTTCATCACGGCTTAGTCGTCGTGAGGCCCTGGGGCACGGCCTTCATAAACTGCCCCACTGTTCAAACTCATTAAAACCCCTCATCTATGGCTAATACCCTCGCTGCAACAACTAAGGGTACGTCCATCGGAATCCGCAAGCTTCGCGGGAGGACAGTCACGATCAACTCTCAAGACATTGAGGTCCTAGATCGCGACGATACTTCTACTGGCTATGTGCGATATTGCTCCGGAACTGTCACCATCACTGATGGTGGAGCCGGATACGCCGTAGGATGTATCTACATCAAGACTAATGGAGGTGCTGGAACCGTCTTGTATATCAATGAAGGAACCACATCTTCTTGTGACTTCAACCCAGTAGAAACCCCAAGCGCTGTAATCACCGGAGTGACCGCTGACACCGGTCTCGTCGGAGGTGGAGCCGCTGGAACCGTCACCGTATCTCGTGGGCTCTCCGTTCGAAACGAGACTGGAGGAACTCTTGTGAAAGGGACCCTTGTCCGTATTAGCGGCTATTCTGCTGGTCAGAATCTCCCACTTATTGTGGCTGCTGACGCCAACACTGCCGCTGGACAGGCAACTTACGTCCTGACCGCCGATATCACGAACAACTCAAATGGGACTGCTTATGGCGTAGCCATTGTTACAAATATCAACACGGATGCTGCCGCTGCTGTTGGTGACCCGCTGTATCTCTCTGAGACCGCAGGGGCTTTCACCCCCACAGCTCCCACCTCCGTGGACGCCTTTACTCAAAAGGTTGGTATTGTTGTGACTAAGAACGCTACAACCGGTTCCGCCCTGTTCTTCCCTGAATTCGGAATCCGTGACGTCGTTGGCCGCAATGAGATCCGTGATGGCAGTATAACCCCATCCAAAGAATCTCAATCTGGAACCCTCACATCCACAGCGGATGGGACTGGGACCGGGGCTATGAACGTAGACACAAAACACTACGTCGTTACCTCCGCCTCAGCGACGAACCAAATCTCCTTGCCTGGTAGCTCAAACGCCCTGATTGGCAAGGTATTTACCTTGTGGGTCGGAGCAAACGGATTCGAACTTATCACCCCTGCTTCTTCGAACGCGACTATCAACAACGTTGATTCCGACGGAACGAACCAAGCTGACATTGGTGCTAATACGCTTTCTCGTTTGACCCTGGTGAACACAAACACCTGGATTCTTGAAAACCTGTCTAATCTTGGGGCTGTGAACACAGCGATCATCCCAGATAACGACTAGTCCTCTCTTAGGGCTCCCGAGCTTCGGCTCGGGGGTCTTGTAGAAGGGACCCCTAACCTATTTGTTCTTATGGACATCACAAATATTCCGCTTCCGCAGATCATTGTCTCGGATAAGGACACTCACTTTACCGGGGCTCTCGCTACAGGAGCCGGCGAAGAAGAAAACCTCACGGGACTCAAAGCCCCCACTGGTGTTATTGAAAGCGTGACGTTGACTTCCGATCAAAACCTCGACTGGGATTTGTATTTTTATGCTACAGATAGAATCACGGACACGGATCTTGATTTGGAATACTTCCTGGGCCACGTTCAATTCGTAGCCGCAGACGCGCAACAGATCGGCGGGGCTGGACAGTATTATTATGACACTACCACGTCTTCCTACGCATTTCGCACCATCCCCTATGTAGATAAGGATGCTTTAGATTGGTACGACGCTCCCACCGCAAGCGCTCAGGTAAACCCTGAGATCCACGTTGTTCTTGTGAACCGTAATGCTACCAGCAAAAATGCAGGCGCTACTGGAGAAGTGAGGGTTCTGATCCAGTTCCGTCCAGACATCATGATTAACCAAAAAGACGTCATCTAATGCCATACCCTCACCCCTACCGCTGTTTCAGTAGAAAGACGCGTCTACAGGACGACAGGAATATTCCCGCGTACAGCGCTACGCAGTTTATTTATTATTTTGAGGAAGGGGTGGATAACAGCGTGTCAATGAACAACATACTTATCGACTCTAGGTACATGCCGGTGATCGGGGCTGAGGTCGTGACGAACTATGATTTTGAAGGGACGTATGTAGGAGGGGTAGCTCCAAGTTGGACCGTCGACGCAGGTGTGACCGCCTCTGAATCTACCGACGACGCAGGTGGGAAGGCTCAGCGCCTCACGAATATGAACGGATTTGCCCAGGCCATGAGACAAACCCTTGCAGGACTCACTGTAGGCCAGGTGTATCGCATCGAATTTACGCCAAAATACATCAGTGGGGCCGGAACACTCCGCCTTCGGGCAACTGGGTTCAGCTCAACTTCGTTTGACGTCTCAAACGCAAAAATCCCCACTGGGTTCAAGGCGGTCTACTTCTATGGCGTAGCCACAGCAGCTTCGTTTGACATAGAGATCACCTCTGACAATACCGCCCTCACCGTAGACATCGCACAAGTCACTGTTAAGGCTTACGGTGGGCAAGGGAATCATCTCGTTATGGATCATAACCTGTACTCTCGTTCTTCGAGAGGTGTTAACTATTATGATTTCGATGGAGCGACTCAATACTTCTACATCAAAGACACTAGGGCTACCGGTTTAGACATGGCAACGAAATGGAGCTATCTCGCGATTGCGAGGTGGGATGCGTCTGCCACCGGGGTGCTGGCATCTAAATTCAACCCATCAGGAAATCAAAGGGGGTGGCAGGCGAGCAGGTTCCAGAGTGGTAGCAGAAGGTTAGAAACCTATTGGTCTTCCAACGGTACAGCTACTGCCAATACGATAGGAACGACGAATGTATTGCCAGCCCCTCCGTGGGCGACCTACCGCTGTGTTGGGCATTCCTTCGACGGGACTTCTCTTACCCCTACATCACACTATTTAAACGCTACACTGACTACCAACGCCTCCACGAATGCCGGTACTGCGATCTTCAACAATACCTCGGATATGCGTATTGGAACTCACTTTGATGGGGTGGGGAATCCTACACTCTATTTCAATGGGCGCATCGGCAAAATGATTATTTGGAGTGGGGTAGCACTCACTGCATCCCAGCACCGTCTGGCATTTAACCTTTTACGTTCTGGCTATGGCATCTGAACCCGTACATTTTCTCTTTTCCGAATCCGACTGGGCGGCGGTCTCTGCATCTCTTGCAGAACACTGTCACGTCCAACAGTTAGTCGGTTACGTCCTCTGTACACGTCAAAACGAAGCGGCGGCAGGGATACTCGAAGGCTTCCGAGCTGCTGTCGGAGTTACAGAAATAGCTCACGACGACATTTCTGCATGGAAGAACGCCAATGAATCCCTTTTCCCACCTGAAGAATGAGCACCTCTACAAAAGTCTCCATGAAAGATATCCTCACCGAGATGGCCGCAATCAGGGGCATCGCTTCGGAAATAGTCAAGCTCGCGCCGGTAATTACAACGGCAGAGAAGGACATTATCCGACTTCAAGAGATGGACGAGCGCCAGGAAGAGAAGATTAAGGGCCTACAAGATGGGCAGACCAGCTTAGTCAATAAGTTTGATGAAGCGCAAAAAACGAACCAGAAGATCCTTATAGCCATCGGCGTTGTTGCCATCCTAACTAACCTACTCGGCCCTATCCTCTTTAACCGCCTATTCCAATGAGCCAGTACCAAGTCTACGACACCATACTCTCCCGTAAATTGGCGACTACATCGACCAACTTCTTCGACAGTACTTCACGTTTAGCCGCCCTGAACCAGGCTTCGCAAGAGTTCACGGATGAGTATAATCCTCCGGAGCTCAGGAAGAAGGCGGTGCTCACGATGGCCCGTGACGGGATCGTGATCCACGACTGCGACGAGTACAACTCGGCTACCTATGGTACTTTTGCGGCTGTTGCGGGTACGGACGCTGAGACGGTAGCGACAGATACATCAACGGTTCGTTTCGATGATGGTAGCGTAAGTTTTAATATCACCCCCGGCGCTTCCGTGAATAACTATGCGGAAATCGAAGTAGCCAGCCTCACCTCGCTGGACCTATCTACTTTGCTTTCCACAGGGCTATTCCGCATGTGGATATGGCTTCCAAATGCCGCCAATTTTACGAGCATCTCGCTCTACATTGGTTCATCTTCGACGGATTATTACCTTATGACCGCGACGACAGACATCAATGGGAATTCTCTTTCCTCAGATGGCTGGCTCAGGTTAGAATTTAATTGGGCTAACGCAACTACCAATGGCGCTCCCTCTTCTTCCACCCTTGACTATCTTAAGCTTAGATTTACCTATGACGCCGCGTTCACTGGCGGTAGTGGCTTTAGAGTTGATGATATTCGTAGTGTTGGCGCTGGTACACCGAAAATAGATTACAACTACACGGTGGCCACCTTGCCAAGCGATCTCACAGATATGGGTCGTGTAACTAAACTCGTAGACACCGCTGATGGTTCAGAGTTCATTGGAATCGACGCCACTCTCTATGAGAGAACCTCCGGAAACTACTGGACTATTGACTACAACTTGACTCGCCAAGCGCGAAGGATCTTTGTGCAAGACGGTACGGTCACGAGCTTACTCATGAGTTACACCGGGAACCCCACTACAATGACCACGACAGTGACTTCTGACAACGGGCTCAACTCCAAGTCGGACGAAGTGATAGCGCTCTACGCTGCTGAAATTCTTTTAACGGAAGCCAGGGATGTAGAGGCTATGGCACTCATCCAACAGCAGAAGAGAGCCGCAACGATGACATGGCATCAGCGCTATGGTATGGCCAACAAAAAACGCCTCCGTTCACGTTTTGAACGGGAAGACTTTTACAACCGCTCTTAATGTCTACCGCCCCACAATACATAGACATCTTGGATTTTAGCCAGGGGCAGAATAATGCTTTTGACCCCCGGATCATTGCGCCCAACACTAAAGAAGAGATAAGCGCCGAGTCCGTTTTAATTCAAAATTACGACATCACTGAGCGTGGGGCCTTACTAACTGCTAGTGGATACGAGCTCGTAGCATCGCTTGGAACGTCAGAACCGCTATATCATGAATATTCAGGATATTTTCAGCGGGAAGGTGAATGTGGATACGGTACAGTCGATTGACTCGCTGACTACCATCCGTACGGAGGAGCTGATGAATCGCTCCAAGGAGGAAGATGATTTTCGCCGGAAGTACGAAGAACGGGAACGGGCGGCAGCAATGGCGGGAACGGATGATCATACATTGCCGGATTTGTTGTTCTTCCGTCCTACGCGTGGAATG
>CAYRRU010000009.1:14705-18124 GCA_964426785.1 uncultured Candidatus Saccharibacteria bacterium
CAACGCTAACGATCCACGATTGTGACACCTATGACTCTGGGACTTATGGGACCTTTGTAGGAACAAATGGGATGAGCCCGGTCACCACAAACACCACTAGTCATCAGAGGGGAAGTGGTTGCGTAAATGGGAATATCGCAGCCACGTCCACAAACGCCACTCTCACGGTAAACCCGCTCACTCCAGTAGATTTGACAACCTACACTTATATTGAGCTATTCGTTTACCTAAGTACGATCAGGAACCAATTGGATACCGCCGACGTGTTTAGTTCCGTCGAGGTAAGGATCGGGTCCAGCGCTACCGACTACTACACGCAGACATATGCAGCCCCTACGGCTGGCTTCTGGGCAAGCAATAGGTGGCATGGTCTACAGTTTGTACTGTCTGGCGCGACTACAGTTGGGTCGCCAAATATTGCTGCGCTTGATTACCTACAAATTATATTTAACGCTGGGGCTACTTATGCTGGGGGTGAGGTCCGTGTGGATCATATCATCGCCTCGAAAGCAGCGTCCTCCTACTCAGCAGTTGATATCACTGGGTCAAAATGGTCCGCCTCAGCATCAACGGATACCTATCTATCAAGCGTCGACTTTAAAGGTTTAAACAGCCTGCAATACCGCGTGATAGCAAACAGCGACCAGTCAGCGCTCAAAGTCCGGCACGTCGGGCCTGGGATGCTCATTTCGGAAGAGGTTTCAAACATCGTCCGTACGCATGTCATGACGGAAATGAACGGGTTTTTACTCTGGTCTAGCGGTCGCACTGTTTCCTACTCAGGGTCAGAAGATGAAACGACGACAGGTGGAAGCATAGGCTTCCCTTCGCACGTCATAGGACTTGCCCCAACTACAAACGACATTGTCCTAGTTGGCACTCAGGATCGTATGACCTATTCTCTTGGGTTTAGCTTCGACGACGCTACTCTGCTGTATACGCCGATCAAAAAAACCTATCGAGCCGGGGTAGGATGCCTCTCTCACAACACGATCAAACCTGTATATAACGACTCTCTGTTCTGGGGGCACGATGGCGTTTCTTATTATGGTCAATATGGAGAAGAGAGCGGCAGCGGAGACTACAACGTAAACTCTCTTTCATGGAAGATTGATCCAAAGATCTTGCTCACAAACATGGACGCTGCTCAGAACGCTACTGCGTTCTACTACCATGACCGCAAGGAGTATGGACTATCCGTACCGGTCGGGACGGCCCAGACTTTTAATAACAAACTCTTTCTCTACAAAAAACAATACAACGCCTGGGTGGAGAGGACCGGGATTGCTATTGGAAGTGCTACCGAATACAGAGAAGGTCAAAAGAACGAGCTCTACTTTGGCTCGTCTACCACGGACAACATTTATAAGTTCAACAACTACTATGACTACGCCGGGTCCAACTACACCCGCAGATACGTCTCAAAGATTTTTCACATGGGAGTGCCTAGTGCTTTCAAGAAAATCCATTGGATTGAAGTAGCAGGGTCCATGCCGAGAGGCTGTGAGTTCTATATGATCGTTCATATCGACGGGGAGACGAGAACCTTTAAGATTGATGACAGTTGTCTATTACTCAACTATATCGACACCTCTGGTTTTTATGGCGATGAAAACCTTGGGGATCAATATTACGGAGGGGATGACACGGGTCTCTCGTTCACTCCATACCGCTTTATAAGCCGTATTGCGCAACCTCGGACCATCTGGGAGGGCAGAGAGCTCCAATTCGAGTTTTACAACAATACTACTGGAATGCCACATAAAATTGATTTTGTCAGGATTAAATATACAATTGATCCAGAGGACAAATTGGCCGACCAGCACCACAACTCAGCCCTAGTCGCCAACTTCGAACTCTAACCACCCTTCACAATGGCAAACGTCGTAGCAGTTAAGGAAGAAACCAATCTTGCCGGTGTGCTCAAAAGCCAGCTCACCGCCACAGGACTTTCTTTTACGGCTTTGTTTTACGATACAAAGACCGGCGTGCAACGCACACCTCAATCTACGACGCTCACTTTTACGCTCAATAAAGACGGTGCAAAAGCAGAACGCATCCGTCTCACCTCACACACTACAGATGCCACCACTGGCATCACGACATGTACAATCGCATCTTCTGGACGCGCCCTACCTAAATATGGTGTGGGCTCCGGTTCTTCTACCGGATTTCAGCATGAACCAGGAGATCCGATTGGATGTGTCACAAATCATGAGCCAACCGCCCAGCTCATCAACTGGATGGAAGGAGTTGTGGGTTCTGGCGCTAACAATCTGCGCATTGGAGATGGTGTAGCCGGGGATAAAACGATTTATGCCGAGAACGCAGACGCGAACAAGCCTTTCTTGCGCTACGACGACACAGCAAACACATGGGTATTCTCAAACGATGGTAGCTCTTCAACCGCAATTGGATCTGGAGCCTCTGTTTATACTGGAGGAACCGGTATCTCTGTCACTGCAAGCGACATCGACATTGATCTTACAGACACAGTAATTTTCGTTTCTACCTCTGCTGGAGCTGGAGACAGTGGAAAAGTGCCACGGCTCAACGGGTCTGGAAAACTCGACACAAGCTTTATCACTCCAGCGCCCTTCACAACCT
The DNA here is from genome assembly GCA_964426785.1 of uncultured Candidatus Saccharibacteria bacterium. GTDB lineage: Bacteria > Patescibacteriota > Minisyncoccia > Phycocordibacterales > Phycocordibacteraceae > C7867-001. The sequence goes on from CAYRRU010000009.1 coordinate 17,313, forward strand.
ACATTTCAGATCACCCCGCTATCGTGGGAGGATCTACTTCAAATGCCGATGCAGACCACACTCACAGCGGGCTCACTGCTGCTGTAGTGGCTATAGAGGCGATCAACGGAGCAACTACTGCTCAGCCCATTGCGCTACTCGGGAACAACTACAAAGGAGTTCTCGTAGCTCCTGCTAATGGCCGCACATTCTTCTCAACACTCACCGGAACGAGCCTTCAAGTCGGAGACGTGGATGCCCGTGCAAAACGAAGCCAAAGCTTTGTCATCACAGACGCTCTGGCGACCAGCATCACACTGGAAACCATCACCCTGATGGTAGAGTGTACTGGAGCCCCCGGGGACTACATGACTTTGGAAGTTTCAGCGGACGATGGAGCCGGCTATCCAAGCGCGACGATTATCACCAATGGAACTGCGACGCCAATTCAAGGAAACACCCTTTCCACGGATGCTCGTTGTGTGAAATTCACCTTCCCAACGCCACCTACGCTCGTTTCTGGGACTACATATCACTTCGCTCTACGCCGAAGTACAGCCGGAGGAGCCGCCTCCGCTCTCGATGCCGCGAACTACTACCGAATATTCGATGCTGGTGCAAACGTGGTCACGGGTACTTCTGCAAGCTACACCGCCTCCACACTTACATGGAGCGGATCTTCCACCACGGACATCCAGTACATCCTTCAATACAACTTGGACTACGATGGGAAAGGAGCGATTGCGGATGGAAACACGTTCCCACGCACTCGTCTCAAAGGCTTCACTAGGTCTAACGTCTCCGCTGGTGCAGATCTCGCAGTAGCGACAGAG
>CAYRRU010000010.1:0-10939 GCA_964426785.1 uncultured Candidatus Saccharibacteria bacterium
TCTCCTGGAGCGCAAGCACTCCTTCCTCAATGATCAGGGTCTGCTTCTTTGGTGAGAGGGATTGTGCAATCGCAAGCTCCCTTTTCGCACCCGCATAGTCACCAAGACTACGATACGCATATGAATACTCAAGGCGTAGTCGGGCATCAGCTGGAGTTCGTTCAACTTCCTTTGCAATCTCCGTGACTGCAGCTGAAGCCAATGCGAACTTAATCTCGTTTGGAATTTGTGGTTGCGTTGATACCGTCCCTGCGTACGTCATGAGCTGCTCTCTAATCTCTTGGGTCGCAAACGGTCCACGTGCTAGAGCCCGCTCAAAGTAAGCTAGGTTCTCGCGCGGGTCACTGCGTGGAGTAAGTCCTTGAATTAAATCATTCCCTGCTTGCATGGATGGAATGTTCACCGTCCACACAACAATAACTCCCAAGACGACGGCAACAGGAAGCCCCATACTTCCAACTTGGGATTCACTCAGTCTTGGTAACTCTTCCAGTTTCTGTATAGGACGGGAAGACAATATGTGCGCGTACGCAAACAGTGCAGCAAGCGGTACATAACTGAAGAGGTTATCAAACACGAACATACCTTGGAACGTATAGGCGCCGATCACACTGACCAAGATAATACGTTCGTACTCATTACCCTTTCTATAGAACACAACGACTGACAAACCAATGAGCGATGCAAAGAGGAGGAGAGCTGGGATACCACCAGCAACAAGCCAGTCAATAAAGAGATTGTGCGCTCGATCAAACCATGGCTCTTGGGCGTACAACGAAGGGACATACCCAGCGTTAAATATGTAGTTGAAGCCCTCGTGCCCCCACCCAAAGACAGGGCGCTTTGCAACGCCCTCAAGCGCCATATTCCACAAGGCAAAACGAGTAGCGCCATCAGCCAGCGTAATTGAACTCAAACGAGCCAGCGTTGGTTCTGTCTGCACCCACGCAGAATCCTTTACCAAGAAGAACGCGCCAATCACGACCGCAAGTCCTACCAAAATACCTACTCCGGCCTTGCGTGCCTTTCCCTTTGTATGGAGTAAGTACAAAACCGTTCCTAATATGCTGGCACCAACAAAACCCAATAACGCTCCACGCGTTGCGGTGTGGTAAAGCAAAATACCCTGCATGAAAGCAAGGCCCCACAGTGTGTAGCGCATTGCACCCTTTGACTCAAAACCTTTCCATAGCGCAACCGCTATAACAAAGAGAAGATATGTTGCAAGGTACGCTGCGTTCCCCATCGTGGCATCAACACGAACACCTCCTTGGTTAATGGTGAAGAGCCCAGCAAGCTGCATAAACCCGTACAAACACACAAACGCGGAAGCTCCGAGAAAGGTCAGCCACCATCGTCTCCATAGGTTCTCAGCAGAAAGTACGGCTGCAGTAACCAAGAAGAAGCCAAATACGTGTACGAGTGTTACCCATCCATCCATGCGCTCATAATTGCTCCAAAACGCCTTGTGCGGATTAACAGCAAATAAATCAGCCACAAACATCCACACCACAAGCGCGCCATACAATACGAGCATCCAGGAGAAACGTGGGCGATACCGTGCATCAAGGAGCATCAGTACGCCCCACCCAATAACCGCAACCTCAACAAGAATTCTGAATATAAAGTGCTTCCCCGTTATGAACGGAAAGAAAAGACCATTCGCAACATATAGAGGTAGAAACGGAATAAGAAAAAGTGCCCCAAGGACCGTATAGCGTATGAGTTTCGTGAGCATAGAGAACAGTATAATACGTCCTTTCCTATATATAGGTAACGGGGAGCACTCTTCTTCTGTTATATAAGTGTATCCCGCCACGCTGGTGGTACGATTTCTATATCCATGAATGCTCCCCTTCTGCGCCACATTGAGCGTTTTACCCGTACCGACATGCGCTACCTTGCCCGTAGTGGCTTCTGGGGCAATCTCGGCACCCTATCGGTCACCGTCTTTTCCCTACTCCTTTATTTGACCTTTGCAGCACACCTTTCAAAAGAGACCTTTGGCGTGTATCAGTATCTGCTATCGCTCGGTGCCATTCTCGGCGCATTTACCTTTACGGGCATGAACACCGCCGTCACGGGAAGTGTTGCGCGTGGTTTTGAAAACACCTTTACACAAGCAGTTCATTTCCAACTACGGTATGCATGGGCCCCCATTATCGTCGGTCTACTCGGTAGCTTGTATTACTTCCTTAATGAGAACGTAGTACTTGGTCTTGGGCTCATCATTGTTAGTATCGGCGTTCCTCTTATTAACGCCTGGAATACATATAGTGCGTTCTTGCTTGGGAAAAAGGATTTCAAGCGTGTTTTTCTTTATAACTTTGCGATCAATATTCCCTTCTACGTCCTACTTATTGGTGCTGCATTTATAACCGAGAGCCCCCTCCTGTTGATTGCTATCAATGTTGGCGTACAGGTCGCAGGATACTATCTTGCGTATCGCACAGTACGAAAGCACATTACTCCACACACTGAGTCTGAAACGGGTGCACTCGCGTATGGAACACATCTGAGCGTTATGGGCGCGTTCTCAACTATCGCAAACCAAATAGATGCGGTACTCGCCTTCCATTTTCTTGGAGCAGGAGGGCTTGCCGTTTACGCGTTTGCAACAGCTATACCGGAGCGCCTTGGTGGGTTCTTTAAATTCTTGCCTGGGGCGGCTCTTCCTAAGTTTGCTAATCGCACTGCAGAAGAAGTCCGCAGAACTATCGGTCGCAGACTTCTCATCGCCATTCCATGGATTCTTATTACGTCCGGGATCTATGCCCTGTGTGCTCCCCTACTCTTTTCATTCTTATTCCCCGCATACCTTGAAGCTGTTCCCTACTCACAATGGTATGGTCTTGCGCTTGGTGGGGTTCTAACGCAGGTCTTGGTATCGGCACTTCAAGCGCACGCTAGGGTGCGCAGGCTGTACGTATTCTCGTTCTTGAGCCCACTCTTGCAGTGCGCACTCCAGCTTCTGGGCGTTCTCTTTTTTGGCCTATGGGGACTCATTATCGGACGCCTTGCAGGACTCCTCGTTTCCTTTGTTCTTGCTCTTGCTCTGGTGCTTATCGCTCCACCTAAAGAGGTTTCATTGCCTTAAACACAAACGAATGCGCAAACAGGTATGGAAAAAGTCTTGAAAGAAGGGTGAACTTGGCGGACACAATATCAACAATCTCTACGTCAACGAATCCCGCTTTCTCTATGAGTGCCTTAAACTCTGGTCCCCAGAAGTGATTAATGTGTGTTGGATCTTGTAACGCCGTTCCTTGTTTGCGTGCGAGCATAAGGCGCAATCTGCTCTGGATCGAGAACGCGTGAGGAATGGATCCAAGCAACATGCCGCCATGAACAAGCTGGTCACTAATCTTTTTTAAAACCTGTTCTGGGTAGTAGAGGTGCTCAATAATCTCACACGCAACAACCACATCAAACCCGCCCGCGACTGGCCATTCCCCATTCAAGTCAGCGTGTATCGTTTCAATACCAAGGCGCTCATGGGCGCGTGCGAGCGCCTCAGAGTCAATATCAATACCGGTAATCGTATTTCCTTCACTATAAAAACCAGTGAGTGCTCCGTCCCGACAGCCAATATCAAGAACCTTCTTTCCCTTTCCAATATGGGTACGCAAATACTCCCCGCGCACATCTCCATTCACCAAAAAGAACTCCCCTCTTCGGGTTGTGTGATGCTCACGGTATATGTGCTCAAGAGATTCAGTGGTACTCATGTAATGCGTCTATGATACCGCAACTACCATATATCCAAGAGGCATGTGCTGTGCCGACATGCTGCTCTGAGGCTTAATACTGGCCATCAGCTTATCCATACCCGTAAACACAGGCATGAGTAGTCGCCCAAGCCACTCCCACGGAATGAATCCAAGCAAGAGGTGGTACATCACACTAAACGCGCCAGTGCCAAGCTCCGTAACATCTACGTGCGTAAACCCAGCCTCAGTAAAGACTCGTATGAGTGTGCTCTTGGTGTAGCGGAAGTGGTCTCCAGGGGAGCCATGCACGTTGAAAAGAAAAGGAACCATCACCACCACTCTCCCTCCATCTTTCAGAACCCGGCGTGCTTCCTTCACCGCGGTTTGGTAATGGTAGAGGTGCTCCAGCACGTTTATGAACAACACTGCGTCAAATGACTTACTCTCTATGGGCCACTCTTGCTCTGCATCAAAAATAAGATCCGCACCATATTGCGCATCAATGTTGGCCGTCACTATCTCATGATCACCTTGTATGCAGTCATGGTATCCAGACTTCGTTGAGCCACCCACATCTAATATCCGACCATGAATAGTCATGTGGCCAAGCGCCGTATATTCCTCTTTACGTAGAAGCGACTTGCTCATGCCTGATCAATTACCTTCTGCAGATCCTCCGCGATCATTCGTGGCTGATCCTTAAACGTGCGTAGGTGCTCGGTAACGGCCGCGTGCGCCGCTAGTGAGAGAGATGTGCGCCTTGCATTGTCCTCAATAAGAGCAACGACGTGCTCCGCAAGCGCAGACACGTCTCGGACCGGGAACGTCAGTGCGTGCACGTTTGGTTCAAGTACTTCCCCCACCACACCAACATCCGTCGTTATGATTGGTATTCCAGCCTGAGCTGCCTCTATAAGCGAACGGCCATACCCCTCAAACGCACTTGCTTGCACAAATACATGAGACGCTTTGAGGAGTTGTGAAATGTCAGTACGCGTTCCAAGAAAACGCACCCAGTCGCTAACACCCAGTCGTTGCGCCTCGGCGCGCAGATGCGCCCGTTCACTTCCATCCCCCGCAATGACAAGACCTGCGTAGGGATATCGTTCTCGCACGAGCACAAGCGCACGCAGAACATCATCCACATGCTTCTCCGGCTCAAGGCGCGACACCGCAAGGAGCGTGAACGAAAATGGAGCTTCAAGTTCTTTGCCTGCACGATCTTCGTTTAAAGCTGCAATAGGGATCACCACAGGTTCAACAATACGATTTCTGTAACGAGCCGTGAGTGAGCGCTTCAAACGTAACGACACGACACGAATTCCTTGGGCTTGTGGCAAGACTCTTCCTGCAAGGAATACCCGAATGTGGTTTAAGAGAATGGGTGCGGAATATCCATAGGTGAACCATGGAGAGAGAAAATCGGTATGAACTTGAATATGTAATTTAGCCTTTGTGCCGCGGACACTCTGTAATGCCGCATATCCGTTTTCAAACGGATCCTGTGCAGACACCACCTCTATTCCATATTCCTTGATAAGGCCACGGGCGTGCCGTGGTAAGAGGAAAAGAGAGAACCATTTAGATACCTTCACCTCATGAATAGTGATAGCCCCGTCAGTAGTGGTCCGGGCCTTTGTGGAGCGTAAGAGCACGTGCATCTCCCCTATGTGCCCCGCATACGCCTGCATACGGGCACGCGTGGCGCTTGCAACGTCAGGGATGCTCGCGTCGTTTGATAGGAAGAGGGCCTTCATTTCCATATGATACCAGCCAGCTAAGACCGCGTCCTATATACTAGAAAAGTCATGAATATAGTTCTTGTTACCCCGTTATACCCTCCTGATATAGCTCCGCCCGCACTCTACGTAAAAGAGCTTGCAAGACGCACTAAAGGGACACACCACGTATCTATTGTGGCGTATGCGCATATACCAGAAGACGTGTCGGGTGTGACAATCTTTCCTATATCAAAACGTCTTCCTGTGTTTGAACGAGTCGTGCGCTTTTTCTTTACGTTGTATAGAGCAACCACATCAGTTGATCATGTATATGCAGTGAACGGACCTTCTGTTGAGCTCCCACTCTTACTTCTCTCTTTTGTGCGGAAAACTCCTATAACCTTATGTGTTGCAGACTCTCCCGCATACGAGCGCACCATGAAGCACTATTTGACTTGCTTCGTTCACAGAATGCTTCGTGGGCGCGTTGCAAGCGTAGTGAATGCACTACCAGACCCCAAACCTGAGATTCTTCCCTTCTCCTCCGAGCCTACTGAGCAGTTACACGCATACGAAGCATCGTGGAAATCACATCTGCAATACCTTTCCCTATGAGCAATACTACCCATACCGCTTGGAAGGATTTGTGCTCACGAGATCTGGAACTACTCACTCCTCTTCTCGCAAACCTCGGTATAGAACTTGAAGCAGTTCAACCACACATTGGTGGGGAACGTTTTCTAATGCAGGCAGTCACCACCACGAGCGGTCCAAAGCTCATTCTCCTAGGTTCGATGCACGGGGATCGTGTTGTCGTTAAAGCAACACGCGATCCACATGGAATGCAGGAACTTATCCATGAGCATCAGAGCAGAAAACTTCTGCCTGAAATCTCTTTTGCATACTCAGTCTTTCAGTCGCCTAAAGAAATACTATTCACGCGTCAGGGTCCATTCTTGATCTCCGTACAAGCATTCATAGAACAGGACTCGCGCTTTCTTGACCGTCCTATCGCTGAGCAATGCGCTCTTGCTCTAGCAGCTTTTAAAGCACAAGAAGGTGCGCACGCCACCACTCACGAACACGCCAAGCGCATACGGCGTAACTTTGGAAGTATTGATGCCGAAGGGTACGTGCGTATGTTTGCTTCGTTCATTCGCGATATTGAAGCGTGTGGCGGTGACACAACACTCCTGCGTGCTGCACAGAAAGAGCTTGAGGTGGGAAAACGTACCATTGATCAGTATTCGGGGTTTCTGACGCACACTGATTTTGTGCCCCACAATTTTAGGGTTCACAACGGCACCATATATCTTCTGGACCATTCTTCTCTTCGCTTTGGGAACAAATACGAAGGGTGGGCTCGTTTCGTAAACTTCATGGAGCTCCACAACCCGGTCCTTGCTCGTGCTCTTGAAGATTATGTACGAGTAAACCACGCACCCGAGGAATCTACTGCCCTCTGGCTCATGCGCATATATCGTCTGGGCGAAATACTTCTCTACTACTACCGCACACTTCCTAAAAGCGAAGGGGGTCTCCACACACTCAACCAAGCGCGTATTGATCTATGGAGTTTGGTTCTCAAACACCTTCTCGCTCGTACACCCATTCCTCCTTCTGATATTCAGACATACTGTGCGCTCCGCGACAGACTACGCAGTGACGAGGAAAAGTTACGTCAGAAGGATCTGCTTTAGGATGCGTCTCCCACAATAGGTGCAAACACCTTCTCGCGCATCTCTTTTCCTACCATGTCCCAGTCATATTTTGAGACAACAAGATTGCGTGCGTTTTGCGTAACGACTTGAACCTTCTCTGGGTGTGCGAGGATTTCCTTCACCGCGTGCGCGATGTCTTCAGGGCTTTCCTTCTCTACAACCCATGCTGTTTGCGGAAGGTCTGGATTGTGCTTCTCATCGTATATAAATTCAGCCAATCCTCCCTCCTGGGTCGCTATTACCGGAAGTCTGGACGCCATTGCAGACAACCAAGCATTTCCAAGACCCTCTGAACGAGAAGGTCCAACGTATATATCCGAAGCCAACCGATAGGCCGTCACTTCTGTTCTCTCAACAGGACCGGTAAACATAACCCGGTCAGAAAGCTTAAGTGTGTCCGCGAGCTCTTTGAGCATTGCTTCGTCTTCACCTCCGCCAACCAGTAACAACTTAACGTGTGCGGGGAGAAGAGTGAGCGCACGTATGGTGATGTCATTCGCCTTCTGATGCACCAGTCGTGCCGTGTTTACCAACCAAACTTCTCCTTCCTTTTTTCCAATACGTCGTCGCACATCTTCAACAATGTTGGGGTCAACGTCATTCTTGAGGTCGCGCGGATTTGCGCCATTTGAAATATGCACTATATGGCCCACATACCCCCGTCTTTTAGGCCACGAAGCTAGATACGCTGAAATAACTTGAATGACTGTCGCATGGCGGAATCCCCAATCAAGAACAGGGGTCAGAGGTTTGATGAACCAGCGTTCAAATACTTTCTCATACGGATCTCCGTCCTGAAGCGTCAGTATGTGTGGCGTTCGAACGCCAATCAGTTTAGCGAGCACGACCGGAAACAGCATGTAGGTCATCATGGCCCAAAGCGCATCAAAGTGATGAATAGCATGAAGTCTGCGCGCTTCAAGAGCAGCAAGTGGAATAAAAAAAATCTTTGATAGGCGGGTTCCTCCCACACCCACACGATGCACGCGCACATTCCCCATACGCTCCTGTCGTGGAGCATGGGGATCAAACAGAAGAGTAATTAAATGAAATTCAATATCGGCTGGCTGAATGCGTTCGGTAATTTCCTTTATTGCAGCTTCCGCACCCGAGACGTGGCTCGGGTAGTACGCAAGTGAAAAGATAAGGACCTTTCGGGTCATGGTTGTGTTCTTTCTTTGATGTAGTCAGCGAGCGTGTATTCCTGCTTCCACCCCAGTGCCGTAATCTTTGAGGTGTCATCAACGCCTGCTGAGCGCGACGTCTTCGTTTGTGGATGCATCTCTATATCTCCACCACACATCTGCGCCACCTCAAGTATTGAGTGAACATCGTCCGCACATATAGCGAATCCATCCCCTTCCCCTTTCTCCCCCGCAAGAATGATTCCTGAGACCGTATCAAGTGCGTGTGTAAATGCGCGCGTTTGTGTGCCGGGTGCATTCACGCGATGTGCGCGTCCATTCAAATAATTTTCAATAAACGTTTGCACAATCGTTCCATACGAACCCCATGCCCGTTCGCGAGCACCGTACACATTATAAAAATACACAATGGCATAGGGGAGTTTGAACCAGGAGCCGTAGTTAGCAACAAGGTCTGCGTTAGCTGCTTTTGACCACGTGTAGGGAGAAAGGTTTTTCCCTAAGGTGCCGTCAACTGTTATGGTCGCATCAGACTTTGTAGAAGACGCTGCATACACAAGCTTACTTCCTTTCTTCCTCCAAAACTCAAGCACCGCAAGTGTGCCAACCGTATTCATGTCCCAAACAATCTCAGGTTCCTCAAGGCTCGTATGAACACGAGAATACTCCCCCAAGTGATAAATAATCTCGGGTGTCTCAGGAACCAACGTCTCAATATCTTTCGTATGCCCTTCCCGATATTCAACACCTGCGACATGATTTTCAACACTGCCCGTAAAGTAGTTATCAAGCGAGATGACCGTGTGTCCATCACGAACAAGTCGCTCACACAGATGTGATCCGACAAATCCGGCTCCTCCCGTTACAAGTATAGTTTTGGACATTTCCCTTAGGGTACGACGAGTGACGCCCCACAAGCAAGCACGGAGCCAAAGAGGCACATAAGGAGCCGTTTCGGAAAGGATACGGGCCCTACGGCCGCCCCCACCGAGGCCGCAAGAACGGGCTCAGTGGGGGCGTCTATGACTTCTTCATACGTGCTTTGAACTGGTGCTGGTAATAGCGGTGTCGCTACTTCTTGTATACCAACCTCAACTGGTCCAGGTTGCACCTCAGAGACCACAACGTCTGGCTCTGTCTCATACGAGCTTGCAACACGCCCATTTGGATATTGGAGTGTTACAGTGTCTCCTGGATTAAGTCCGGTGACGTCAGCTGCAAAGAGCACGCTCCCCATCGCGTGAATCGCCGTGTCTTCGGGAATTTCAAATGTGTCCTCAGGGGTTTCAAGTTTCCATAAAGACAAATCAACCATTCGCGACGACGCATTGGTAAGCAACACGCCCCGCTCGTCTGTCGTTATAGAAATTTGTGGATCCTCCACCACAACTCTAAGTGTTTGTAGTGCGGTCGCAAGATCGTCTCGTGCGCGCACCGTGACCGTATACTCCCCTGGATGACGATACGCGTACATGACGTCGTCTCCCTCTTCCCGTCTCCCGTCTCCAAAGTTCCAGACGATCTTTGCTCGTGTGCGCAGATTACCTCCCTCTGAATAGGCAACCGCACGATACGGTGTTGGAACACCGGTATGCACAATGCGGTCATTCCCCGCATCAATGAGTAGTCTGCGTATCGGGCTTGCAACGGGAGTACCTGATGTGGGCGTGGTTCCTCCTATGGTAACGGTAGGTGTTGTGGTCCCCGAAGTAGTGGGAGTCGTGGTTGCTGTGGGCATCGTTTCGCCACTGGCATTTACAGCTTTCGGGGTTGGGTCTGCCGTTACCCACGAGGAGCCACTTCGTTGTGCGGTTTTCTTTGTCGTATTGTCTCCACCAATATTCTCCCAGTTACTCCCGCCCACTACCTGGTCAATCTGGACACCTCCCGCATCTTTAAGTGTGAGCGTATCCCCACTATTGCTAAGTGCTCCCGTATATATCTGATCTGCAGTCACGGTAGGAGCACTCGCGTCGCTCGTACGTTCAAGGATGTAGTATCCGTTTGCAGCAATCGTCCCACTAAGCGTGATGTTGGGCGCAGTCCCAGCAGACGTGAGCGTCCACCCGCTCAAAACAACATCTATCCCGTCCGTATTAAAAAGCTCAATCCATTCTGCGTTTGCGTTCCCTGCCCCGCCCATCCACGCTATTTCGTTTATTTGTACTCCTGCGTGCGCGTATGTTGGTGCGCTCATAAGAGCGACGATAAGTAGTGTGGGTATTGTTAGGTATCTATACATTGTCCTTAAATATAGAACGGAGCGTGTCCTCTGGAACCTCAAATGGTCGTGGGCCTTGTGGAGGAGTTTCCTTCTTCGCGACGTGCTGCAATGCATCCTTAAGTGTCTCCTGCTTTTGTTGTACCTGCTTCTCCTTTTCCTTGGTCGCACCATTAGTCATCGTGCGTAAAATCGCCTTGAGGTCTTCTGCTGTTTTCTCTTTAGGTTGTGGACGCTCCTCGCGACGAGGGCGTTCTTCTCTGCGAGGGGCAGGATTTGGTTTTCGCTCTCCTTCTGGTCTTCGCTTTGGTACTTCAGTCTGTGGCGCCTGTTCAACAATAGGCGCAAGCTCAGCAAACAGCTTCTCTTCAATCTCGGTTCTGCTTCCCGCAAACTGCTTGCGGGACATTTCAATAACCTC
>CAYRRU010000010.1:11039-17628 GCA_964426785.1 uncultured Candidatus Saccharibacteria bacterium
TTAGAGAGGTCCGCACGACTCATCGCCGCCAAGAAGATACGGGTGGTAATCATGGAGCCCAAGAGCTTCATGTTGGTGTCCCCCACGAGTCCCTTGGAGAGGTTAATGAGCAGGATCTTCTTCTGATCCATGAGCTCTCGGATATCAAAGGAGGACTTTGATTGCCCAATAATGTTTCGGATGAGTGGGTTGCTGGTAAACTGTCCCACCTTGTTTTGAATAGCGGGCGTTGCCTCTTGGGTAAAGCGGTCCGTGTACTGCGCAAACTCTTTTGTCCAGAAATCTTTCACCAGCGGATCCTTCACATAGTCCACCACCTTCTTGCGGTACGCCTTATCGGTGTACATGCGGTTCACGCCCATCAAGGTCGCGTCCGGATACTCAAGAAGTGCAAGAAGCGTGTTGGAGAGAATGTACTCCATACGTGCGGACCAGGCATCAACCCAAATCTTCTTAAACGTGGCCATGAGTCCTGAAACAACCAAGTGTCGTTTGTCATACCCCACATCCTCCATCACGTTGAACGCAATAGGGTTCTCCATATCAAATGGTGCGAAGTACACCACATCCTTCACACGGTCTGCAGGAATGTATTCAAGAAGTCCATCAACGGCCGAGCCGTGCGGATCAATAAAGGCAAACCCTTCCCCGTTCCTAATGTCCTGAATCGCCATGTTCTCAAGCAGTGTGGACTTACCCATACCCGTCTTTCCAATGACGTACATGTGTCGTTCACGGTCTCGGGCCTTGATACCAAAAGGCACCCGTTTTCCACGTGAGTCGGTGGCTGCAAAGTACGTAATCCGATTAGGATTATCCATTGGTGTTTAGTATACCGCGTGAACTATAGAGTCGTTACTGATACTGAATAAACAACGGCCGTGGAGAAAGCTGAAGCAGGTCAGCCGGGGTCAGAATACGCGTGGACGGCGCCTTCAAGTCGTTCTTATAGAAGATCTTGAATCCGGTGAACTGCACAGGTTCAGGGTAGATGAACTGCTTGTACGTATTAATCTTCTTTGCGGGTGGTCCCCATCCATCCATGTCCATCACAATCTGTACTTCAGGGAGTGGTTTGATGTTCTGGTAGTTGGTGACCATGCGCTGGGTGAAGCGGTGGACGATGAGTACCTTGGGTGGAAGGTTGTGTTTTCTAACCAGATCCGCCATGTAGTTTGCTGCGTAGTTAATATCACGTGCGTCGTACGAACCAATCACGTGGCCGGGCGGATCTTCTCCAATCATATGAAACTCAGGGTCAAGCCCGAGATGTACTTCAGGCATTGCTAGATACTTCTCCAGCATAGGTAGCTCGTGCTCAAGTGTGGAGAAGCCAATTTGAATATCAAGAATGACGATACCGTTCACTTTCTTTGCGATGGATACTGCCTTATCAATCTCGGTGTCTGGCATGCGAAGCAAATACTTCCCTTCTTTTCCAGGAGAACCCTGCGCGGTTATGGCGATGTAATTAATGGCAGGCATCACCGGAGTTGTTGGATCCGCCTCCTCCCACTTACGTTTCTCACCTCGCAACATCTCCAACATCTGTGCCTCAGGGTATTCACCAAGCACGCCCATCTTTGTGGAGTAGAAATTACCGTAGTACGCAATGATGCGCTTGAACGGGAGCAAGGCGCCTGCGTTCGGGTATGCTGCCTTCACCGGCCACAATGAAGGCGTTCCCGTTGCGGTGGTTGAAGCAAGATTTGCGTTCTGTAGCATAAGCCGATCATAGAGCGCCGTATCAAGCTTTGCCGGCTCTTCCTTCTTTGGCTTTAGAAACGATGCTGTGGTTGTGGCTACTCCCCCTTTAACGTAGGTCGTTGCAAACACGTGCGGAATAATAACGGTGCCCAGTATCAACAGTACCAAAAGTGCGAGAACGCCAACCAGGGCGCTCTTGCGTACACTCGCTGACTTATGCACTCGGTGCTTCATAGGGTTGTGGCGTACTTTCGCGTTTTGGAAGGCGCATAGACACACCAATACCAACGACCACAAGCGCAAGTATAGGAACGATGACCATGAGCCACGTGTACGGGAGCCCAAGAAATGAAGAAAGAACGAGCAGGACGCCAACGACAATGAGGAGACTTTCGCGTTTCATCCTCTGTAGTGTATCAAGCAGATACCACGACCACAAACTCGCCCCGCACCTCGCCTGGGTGTGCACTGAAGTGCTCTACCACCTGTGTGGCGCTTCCTTCAACAACCTGCTCATGCATCTTAGTAAGTTCACGAAATACCATAACCCTGCGCTCTTCCGGTAAAACGTCAGCGAGCGACGCAAGCGCCTTCTCAATTCGGTGTGGAGACTCATAGAACACGGCTGTCCGCTCCATAGCAGCAATCTCTTCAAACAACGTCTTGCGACCCTTCTTATGCGGAAGAAATCCGAGAAACGTGAATTCGTTGGTAGGTACTCCAGCAATAGATAGTGCTGCGGTGACTGCAGACGCGCCCGGAATGACTTCAACGGTGACGTCTGACTCAAAGGTGTCGCGCACCAACCGAACCAGTTCACTCCCCGGGTCTGAGATACCGGGCGTTCCTGCATCCGTCACCAGCACCACCCGCTTCCCTTCGCCAAGTTGAGAGAGAATGCGTGTTGCCGAGAGCTTTCCACTTTGTGCATGATAAACGAGGAGTGGTTTCTGAATCTCGTACCGCGCCAAGAGTTTAGATGTGACGCGCGTATCCTCGCACGCAATAGCGTCAGCGTCGAGCATGGTTTGAAGCGCACGCAGGGTTATGTCTCCCAGGTTCCCTATCGGTGTTGCAACAACGGAAAGTACGCCATTCATATTTAGGTAGTGAGTGCGTCGGCAATCTTGTAAATGTCTCCGGCGCCCATCGTCATAATGACGTCCCCTTCTTGAGGCTCCGTGTTGAGTACGTCTTCAATGTCTTTAAAAGAAAGCGCACGTGCCTTCCCTCCTTCGCTTCGTACATGTTCGGCAAGTATCTCGTTTGAGATGGTGCCATCATCCACTTCGCGGGCTGCATAAATAGGAGCAATGAGCACTTCGCTTGCGTCTCCAAACGCACGCGAGAATCCATCAAGAAGATCACGCGTCCTTGAATAGAGGTGCGGGTGGAACGCAACAAATATACGACCGGTCGTTTTGGTTTTAAGTGCGCGGAGAGTTTCTTTTATCGCGGTTGGATGGTGTGCGTAGTCGTCATATACCACGGCCCCCTGTTTTGTCTTGCCTTTATATTCAAAACGTCGCCATGTACCCTCAAATGCTTCGAGAGAGCGATTTATCTCAACGCTCATGAGTTTTGGTAGCACCACTTTAGCACCGCGCGCGGCGGCACGCGCATTCATAAGATTAAAATCCCCTGGCAGTCGTAGCGGATACGCAGGCTCCTGTGTGTAGTCCACAATGGCGCACGAAAGACCCACCAATAATGGAGCAATGTTTGGGTGTTCAACGTCAGTTACGATCGTCCCTTCGTGCGGGACCTTTTCCATAAGTGCGCGGAAGGCGCTCTGCACGTCTTTCAAATCATCAAAGTAGTCTGAGTGATCAAACTCTATATTTGTTACAACCAGAATCTCAGGAGTGAGGTTAAGGAAGTGGCGCTTGTATTCACACGCCTCAACGACAAGAAGATCAGATGTACCGACAGGTGCAAGGTAGTTTGATCCAAAGTCACGCACAATGGATCCAACAATCGCACTTGGATTTGCGCCGTTATCACGCAGTATGCGGGCCAACATGCCCGTGGTGGTAGTCTTGCCGTGTGTGCCCGCTACTGCAATGGTCCGTTGCATTACGGAGGCGCTCCCGAGCATTTCAAAATATGAGAGTTGCGTAATGCCAAGCTCCTCGGCACGCACGCGCTCTAGATTGTCAGGGCACACCGCATCGCTATAGACGAGCATATCAATGGCGTCGGTAACCATTGACCCGTCCTGTGTAGTCGTCACCTCTATACCTTTCTTGCGCAGCAGCTCCGTTACCGGACTCTCTTCCCTATCAGAACCAAACACGTGATCTCCCCGTTCGTGCAGGAGCTGGGCAAGGGCTGACATACCGATGCCGCCGATACCACAAAAGAAAATAGTGCGCGGGTTGTTCATATTAGATTTTCTCTACAAGCGCAACAAATTGGTCTCCTCTATCATACTCGTTCTTAAACATCCCGAATGATGCAAAGGCTGGACTAAAGAGAATGGTGTCACCAACCTCTGCATGTGTACGTGCTTCATCAAGGGCGGCTTCAAGACTATCAAAGAGAGGCGCGTCAGGAAGTTCCCCTCGGATACGCTCGGTTCCGGTTCCTGAAAGTAACACGACGTGTTTTGCGGTCTCTGGAATAAGCGCAAGCAGTCCCTTCATATCAAGACCCTTATCTGATCCTCCCATAATTAAAATAGTTCGCTTGTCGCCCTCACTACCCAAAGCATGGAGGGCTGCAATCGTTGCTTCAGGGGTTGTTGAGTTTGTGTCGTTATAGAACGAAACACCACTCTTGAGTGCGATAAGTTCAAGCCTACCCGGCACCCCAAGAAATGATTCAAGCGCTTGCCTGCTCACCGTGTCAGGAACCCCAAGCACCCGAGCACTCGCAAGCGCTACCGCTGCGTTATAGCGATTATGCTCGCCTGGCACCACAAGCGTCCAGTCGGTCGGTATAAGCTCGGATCCTGCAATAACAATGTGTGATTGAATAGTTTCTCCATACGTTTCAATAACGGTTGTGGCCATTTGTTCTCCAAGAACCAATGTATCGTCCTCTTTTTGATGCAAGAAGATCTGTGCCTTGTCATTTAAATATGCGTCAATGTCGCCATTGTAGTAGCTTAAATGGTCAGGATAGAAGGTGGTGAAGATTGAAAGCGACGGACTTATGCCCGCATCTCCAAACCCTTGCAACTGCCATGAATCAAGTTCAAAGAGTGCAGTCGTGTCAGGTGTGATGCTATCAAGAAGTGCAAGGGTTGATATCCCGCGAACGTTCCCTCCCAGAACTATTTTTCCTCCCGCAGATTCCAAAATGCGTGCAAGCATATACGACACGGTTGATTTTCCTCGAGTGCCGGTGACACCAATGATTGGAATACCCGCAATCTCCGCAAACAATGATGCACTCATCACCACCCGTATACCCTCCTTTCTGGCCTCAGCAATATACGGAGAATCCAGAGGAACTCCTGCCGCTTTCAAAATGAGGTCTCGACCACGGAAGTCTTCCAGGCGATGTTTTCCAAGCACGAATTGAATGTTTGGAAACTGGGAGAGGCGTGCGACTGACTCCGCCAATACCTCACGACTCTTGAGGTCGGTGACGATAAGATCAGCGCCACAAGACGCTAAATACTCAGTATCACCAATACCCCGGCCCAAAAGGCCAAGTCCCATGACCGTTATCTTCTTTCCTTTGAAATAGGCGCGGTGGTCCATCCCCGCATCCTAACGCATATACCGTAAAACGAGAATTAGGAGCACTCGTTCGTGACTACCGTATCAACGTGAGTCATGGTGTGACTGTCTGGGAGTTTAGGTACGACCACAAGATCATACGGGCTCGTGAGCACGCTCGGGACCGAGCAATTCTCTGCCGGACGACGCTGCTCCACATACACCACACGCGTAAGGCTCTCATCAACCACCTTCGTCACCTTAATCGAGTACCCACCAGAAGAGTGTGTACCATCAAACACTGCAAGCACTTCCTGTGTTTCAAAATCAACGGACGGAATACGAGGTGCGTCGTTCCCGTGAATCATTGCCCAGAGTATAGAGAGGTCTTCTCTGCTAGTGATGCGATAGTTTTTCTGTGCAGTTACTTCAGCTGCGCGGGCACCACTTGCAACCGATGTAAACGAGACGGGTCCACCTGACTCTTGTGAGAGAAGTGTAGGTCCGTACATATAAAGGAGTATGCCGGTAACAAGCGCGGCAACACACAATGCCCCAACGAGAATGACGTCTTTCATTGTTACTAGTATAGCAACAAGAACGCCGACCCTAATGGGCCGGCGTTCTCATAATGGTGCAAGTGGTAGGATTCGAACCTACGACCGCTCGAGTATCAGTCGAGTGCTCTACCAACTGAGCTACACTTGCTTGCTTGTGGATACTAACAGAAACCGCTTCGCTTTTCCAGCTACCCCGCTATACTGACCTTAAGGATGGTACATCGCGGAACAACCCGTGAATCCAAACACCTCAGAACATCGAGGAGCTCCACCAGTGACGAAAAGATGCGCCGGCACCGTAACAAAGCGCGTATCTGGCGTAGGTGCGTCTTGCGCCTACAACTATCTACTGCCCCATAACGCACAAGGCGGTGTCTTTCTCTTGCGAGAAAAACACCGCCTTGTGCGCAATTACATTGTTCTATCTAGAAGAGAAATATTTTCTTGTGTTCCGCCTATTCGGGAATCAGAATGTCAATTGAGCATTCCGATTATCCCACCAGTCCGTTATCTGGCGTCCGAGTACCATTTAGAGATGAGTACCATGTCTCCGTCTCCGAAGAGACGATCGACCGGAGAGAGTTCTTGCGAACTTCTCATTCCGATTGGATATGTTCCACGACCAGCTTCCGCTAGCCGTGCCTTGTTACGACT
>CAYRRU010000011.1:0-17520 GCA_964426785.1 uncultured Candidatus Saccharibacteria bacterium
ATGTCCCAGTGGCCATATCAAAGAGTCGTTTCGGGAAAAGTTTCTCAAAGGTTTCTACATCAGTGAAGCCATTTGAGCGTTTGCCTTCAATGACGAACGCTGGGTAGGGAGCCTGTATGCGTTCTACCGCAAGGAGAGTCTTAAGTGCGCCAAGGTCAAGATTTGAGTCAAAGGAGTACACACGGAGGCTTGGATACGTCTCACGTAGGTAGGAGAGTGCTGCACCGGCACGATTACAATCCTCACAATCTCCATCGTTTGAGTAGAAGTAGAGCACGACGACCGGATCAAGGTCACAAGCTTCAGCAAGGCGCTTGGTTAGAAGATAGTCGCGAATCTGGAGCAGGGTGTACTGCTTCTTCAACTGGAGTACTTGCTTGTCATCACTACCAAGTCGCTCTTCCGTTACGGCTACCTTATCAGCCAAACTGTTTACCTCTTGCGATAGCACGTTGCCTTCGGTCAGATTGGTACAGTCACCCTCTTCAAGAAGAGCAAACTGAGTATCAATGGAAAGCGTGTCTGTTGCGAGCTGGTTTTGTATTGCAGAGAGTTCAGCTGCTCGTTCCCGGTTTAACCGATCAATCAAATAGGCAATTGATCCAATAATAGCGAGCGTGATAAGCAAGGAAAGCAATGCGTTTTTAGTAAGTAGGGACATACGTTATAGATTACTACACTAACGCCAAGGACGTTGTGTTCCAGTGGCAACATCAAAGACGGCACGGACGAGCCAGAACGGGGCAATGAGTCCATAGAGGAATATCCACCCGAGCATACCAACCCCAAGGGGTCCTGGCGTTCGGGAGATATTCTTGCCGAGAATGATGAACATAATGGAGCCAATTGCGGCAACAAGCGCGAGAAGGACGAAACCTGTAATAGGGAAATAGAACCAATCAAACGAGAAACGTGGTGTTAGGAGGTATGAAAGTGGAATACCGTTGGTGGTCATGTAGGTTTCAAATGAATCTGCAACAAAACGGTATACTACAACTCCAGTCAGAAGAATTCCTCCTACTATTGCAAAGAATCCAAGCGGAAGTACGAGAAGCCCGAGCGTGCCATATTTTGGATTTCCAACCATATCGCGATAGTCATAGAGTACATTACGCAGGAACCCTGTAGTCCAACGGATACGTTGTTTAATGAGTGAACGTACCGTCTTTGGACTTTGAGCATAGACACGCGCCCGTGGAGCGTTCTCAATCCAATAACCGTGTCGCTGCAGACGTAGGGCCATTTCCATGTCCTCCGCATTGTGACCGTTACGAAAACCTCCAACCTCAAGAACGATGGAGCGGCGGTAGAGGGAGAATGGTCCCGGAGTAACATAGAGTCCGTTTACGGACGCAAGGATGTGGCGAAGAGCGATACCAAGGATGTATTCCACATTCTGCATAGCTTCAATAATAGTCTTTGGTTGGTGCACTGACATGGCAACGGTCGCTGCACCTACTTTAGGATCATCAAAATATCCAACCGTCTCCTTGAGGGCAGAGGGCTCAACAAAGGAGTCAGCATCCATACAACCGACAAGTTCTGCATCGGTCGCTGCAATGCCTGCGTTAAGGCCAGTGTGCTTTCCGCCGTTTTCTTGATGCAGTACGGTCACGCGCGGATGTCCCTCATAGACTTTAAGAATCTCTGCAGAGTTGTCGGTAGATCCATCGTTCACGACGACAATGGAAAGTTTGTCCTTGGGATACTCAAGAGCAAGTAGGGAATCGACGCTGCCTTTGATAGTGCTTTCTTCGTTCCAGCAAGGGACGATGAGGGCCACAGTTGGTGTAGCGGAAGAGATTGGACGCTCTCGACGCTCTCGTGCCGGACGAGAGAGGAAGGTTAATAGCAAAAACACCTCAAAGTAGATTGCGGCGAACAAAAAGGGGTACGAGATAATCTCTGCGGACATAAGCCGTGTGTTCCTCTGAGCATAGCAAATATAACCCCTTTTTTCTAGTTCGTTCGTGGATGATTTCCAGGTATACTCATACTTATATGAACGAGGGACGGCTCCATCCGATCACCATTGCTGTTCGCGAAATCGCGGACATCTTTGCCCGTATGGGCTTTAGTGTGGCGCAAGGTCCTGAGCTTGAGACTGAGCACTACAACTTCAATGCTCTTAACATTCCGAGCGATCACCCAGCACGCGATATGCAGGACACGTTCTGGACTCTTGAGACTCCACCGCGCGTTCCGCGTACACAAACGTCTCCTATGCAGGTGCGCTACATGGAAGGAATGATGGCTAAAGGAGTCATGCCACCGTATCGCATTATTGTACCCGGCAAAGTATTTCGTAACGAAGCAACGGACGCGACGCACGAGGCACAGTTCTATCAGAATGAAGGGCTTGCCGTTGGGAAGGGTGTAACCCTCGGTCATTTGAAAGGAACACTTGAACAATTCTTTAAGGAATACCTTGGCGAAGGATCACGGGTGCGTTTCCGCCCGAGCTACTTTCCATTTGTTGAGCCGGGCGTTGAGGTAGATGTTTGGTTTGAGCCAGGAGGAAAAGAAGGTAGATGGCTTGAAGTCATGGGTGCTGGCATGGTGCATCCAACGGTACTCCAAAACGCAGGCATTGATCCAGAGGTATATCAAGGATTTGCTTTTGGTGGCGGGGTAGAACGTCTCATCATGGTGAAGCACGGCGTGCCTGATGTACGTCTCTTTCATGCAGGCGACATACGCTTCGTACATGGGTTTGAAGAAACGGTCCTATGAGTTGCGTCTTCTGTGACATCGTATCGGGCGTAAATACTGATCACGAAGTGTTGTGGCAAGACGAGACACACCTTGCGTTCCTTACCAAGCAACCAGCTGCTGATGGGCACACCCTCGTTGTCCCAAAGAAACACACTGAGTACGTCTTTGCGATGGATGATG
This sequence comes from uncultured Candidatus Saccharibacteria bacterium, assembly GCA_964426785.1. Classification (GTDB taxonomy): domain Bacteria; phylum Patescibacteriota; class Minisyncoccia; order Phycocordibacterales; family Phycocordibacteraceae; genus C7867-001. The sequence continues at coordinate 2,896 of CAYRRU010000011.1, forward strand.
CGGACTACCACGCGCTTATGAATACGTGTAAGGCGATAGCAGGACCTCTTAAGGAAGCTACGGGAAAGGAAAAGATAGTCATGACGTTTGAAGGCTTCATGATTCCGCATGTGCACGCACACCTCGTCCCAGATAGTGCTAGCGACAATCGTGTACGATTCCTTTCACACAAAGCAGATCACACGGAACTATCAGACGTAGCCGCGATGCTCCGTCCCCATTTCATATGATTATTTCCCGCACCTGGCTTCAGAGATATTTTGACACTCCTCTTCCGACGATAGAGGAGCTGGCTGACGCGCTCACATTTCACGCATGTGAAATTGAAAGTGTTAAAGGAGATACGCTTGATGTAAAAGTATTGCCTGACCGTGCAGCGTACGCACTTTCGCATCGCGGTGTTGCGCTTGAACTTTCCGCCATTCTCAATATTCCACTTACCACAGACCCACTACGCACCGCGCTTCCGGTATGGGAGGAAACTGCTGAGCTTGCACTTAGCCTTGATCCAGAAGGGAAGACAAACCGAAAGATGGGTGCATTGGTGCGGGGTGTAACGGTTGGCCCGTCGCCCGATTGGCTACGGGAGGCGATTGAGTCCCTTGGTCAACGTTCAATCAATAACGTTGTTGACGCAACCAACTTTGTGACGCTTAACATGGGTCAGCCCCTCCATGCGTTTGATGCGAAAAAGATTGCATGGCACGATGGTGTGCTTAACATCGGGGTGCGTGCGGCAAAAGAGAATGAAAAAATAACCGTTCTTACGGGTGAGACATACACCCTTCCTGAGGGAGCACTTGTTATTTGCGAAGCTGAAAGTGCTGTTGCACTTGATATCGCTGGAGTTAAAGGAGGTGCCGCCTCTGCAATAACGGACGACACCACAGATTTGTTTGTCTCAGTATGTAACTTTGATGGTGCAACTATTCGTAAAACGGCACAAGCACTTAATCTCTTTACTGACGCGTCGGTGCGTTTTCAGAATAAAATTTCTCCTGAGCTTGTCGCATATGGTATGCGAGACGTCCTTGCACTTATCACAGAAGTTGCAGGAGGAACGATTGTCGGTGTGAATGATGTGTATCCAAGACCACAAGAAAAGACTGTCGTCTGCGTTTCCGCATCAAGAATACAGAGTGTACTGGGTCTTGAATGTACGATATCTGATGTCGCTCGCGTGTTTGATCGTTTGCAATTTACGTATACCGAAGACACAGGTGTCTTCACAATCACCACCCCTTTTGAGCGCAGGGATCTAAATATTGCTGAAGATCTCGTTGAAGAGGTAGGACGGATTATCGGGTACGACTCAATTCCCAGTGTTCTTCTTTCTGAATATACTGCGCCCCCGCACGATCCTGTGTTTGTGGCAACCGAATGTATAAAAGACATACTCCGTGAGCACGGATATACGGAGATTTCCACACAGAGCTTTGCAGCTGAGGGAGACATCCTACTTGCGAACCCGCTGGATAAATCTATGCCTGCCCTGCGCGCGGGGTTATTGAAAAATATGGAGAAAGCACTCATGCGCGCAACCGCAACCGCACCGCGCGTTCTGGGTGTTACACCAGCGGTCCGTTTGTTTGAATTGGGAGCGGTTTTTAAAAAGAGCGGTGAGCGCATTGCTCTGGCCCTTGGGTACCATGCTCTTTCAGGAAAGCAATCACCTGTGGTGCTTGATGAGATACTCGCCGTGCTTCAAGAGAAATTTGGACAACACATAAAAGTAGCTGAGAGGCACGTGGGAATTCTGGAAATTGATGTGTCGGAGACCGTTGATCCAGGGGAGTACATTCCAACAAAGATACAACTCGGTCCGTACCACCCATTCTCAGTGTATCCGTTTGCTCTGCGCGACATAGCAGTCTGGACTCCTGTGGGTACAGAAGAGTCAGAAGTAGCAAATCTTATACTGAAGGAAGCGGGCGAATACCTTGCACGCATTGATTTATTTGATCGCTTTGAAAAAGACGGGCGGGTATCATTTGCGTTCCGATTGGTATTTGAAGCGTTTGACCGAACACTCTCCGATGCCGATCTTGATCCAGCAATGGTGCGGATCACGAACACACTGAATGCATATGAGGGGTGGGAGGTACGATAATTATGGCTGAACACCTATACTTTGTGCGACATGGGGAAAGTAACTCAAACGCCGACGGTGTGTTTCGGGGAGAAGAGTCGTCCCTTTCTGAAAAAGGAGAGAATGAAGCGCGTGTGCTTGCTGAACGTATGCAGCGCATCGGAGTTGATGGAATTGTGTCCAGTCCATTTCTTCGTGCTATGCAGACTGCGGAGCCTATTTCACAACTTCTAGACTTACCAATTGAGAAAAACGATTTACTTGTAGAATTCCGCTGGCCTTCAATGCATATTGGTAAGAACCGTACAGATCCTGAGATGCAAAAACTTCGCGATGACGTTATGGGTAACTTTGGAATGGGGAATTATAAACATTCCGATGAAGAAACGTTTGAGGAATTTAAGGAACGCACCATAGCGGCGCTTGCCTTTCTTGAACAACACCCTGCGGAACATTTGTGCGTGATTACACATGGGATTTTCCTACGCATGATGCTTATGGTTATTTTGCATGGAGATGATGTGAGTGGAAAAGAATTTAGAGGTAGTTGGAATTTAGCACTTTCAAACACTGGCGTTACATACGCAAAAAAAGTTCCTACAGAGGAGTGGCACAATTCGTGGAATATTGTGTCTTGGAATGATTCGTCTCATCTTGGATAACTATGGACTACATACACATTGATAGCCTTCGGGTAGGTGGTGTACATGGGCACTACGAGAAGGAGTGGAGTCGTGAGCAGGATTTTGATATTTCGCTTCGTGTAGGTTTTGAGACCTCCGCACGACATACGGATGCTCTTGCCGATACGATTGATTACGACGATTTGAAAAAGATCATTGAGGAAACGTTTAAAGGGAAACGACGATTTCTTATTGAGAGAATTGCAGAGGAAATAGCTGACACAGTACTTCTAGATCACCGTATTCAAGAAGTCACCTTAACTATTCGTAAGCTTGAGGCGTGGGAAAACGGTGTGCCAGGGATCACCATTACGCGCAGTCAAAGCCTTTGACAGGGGTGGGGCAGGGTGTATTGTGCGCTGTGGGAAAGTTCCGATCCCGAAAACACGAACCTTTACGGGGGACTACATGTCGAAGAATGGGAAGGGTGCTCGCGGTCACAAGGAAGCCCGCAAGCCAAAGGCCTCGCCCGGCAACAAGAGTCACCGCTTGTCGCAGAAGCACAAGCGCCGCAACGCCGACCGCCGGAGCAATGGCAGTATTGCCTACGCCGAGGGAGACCCGAGGCACCCCTAACGTCTTTTTGGACTACCTTCGACGAAGCCCTGCGCCTGAATCTGGCGCGGGGCTTTTCGTATATAGAGGGTTCATCGGAACCTTAATTAATGCTATACTGGAGCTAATACAATATGGCTAAAACGGCAGAGAATAAGGAGAAAAAGACCGCTTCAAAGGGCGGTAGTTCTTATGATGCGTCCTCTATTACCGTCCTTGAGGGCCTAGACCCAGTACGCAAACGCCCGGGTATGTATATCGGAACGACCGGTCCCGATGGACTCCACCACCTTATTTGGGAGATCTTTGATAACTCACGAGACGAAGCCATGGGCGGGTTCGCTGACGACATTGAAGTGACGCTCCTTCCTGGTGGATATGTGCGCGTGGTTGATAACGGTCGTGGTATTCCTGTCGGCATCCATCCAAAGACAAAGGTCTCTGCGCTTGAGACCATCATGACCACACTCCATGCGGGTGGAAAGTTTGGTGGGGAAGACTCTGGATATAAAGTGTCGGGAGGTCTTCACGGAGTGGGTGCGTCCGTGGTAAACGCTCTTTCAACACACACTAAAGTTATCGTGCATAAAGATGGTGGCGTGCACATGCAGGAGTATGAGATTGGAAAAGCAAAAGCAAAGGTAAAACAAATAGGGAAGACTGATCGTAATGGAACCATCGTATTCTTCCGTCCTGACGAGACCATCTTTAAGGATGGTATTGAGTGGAATTGGGATAAGATCGTGTCGCATCTACGCCAACAGGCATACCTCGTGAAGGGAACCCGCATTACGGCAATTGATGCGCGAGAGGAGACTACCGTTGATAGCGAGAGTGCGTACTACCTTCGTGACGAGAATCTTGAGTGCCCAAGCATGACCTTCTACTTTGAGGGAGGACTTCGCTCACTCGTTGCCTTCCATAATCAGCATCAGACTGTTGCGCACAAAAACATTTTTTATGTTGATGGGGCTGATAAGGATGTAGCGGTTGAGGTTGCCTTTCAATACACTGATGACATTTCTCCACGGCTACTTGCGTTTGCAAACAATATCTACAACCCCGAGCATGGTACGCACGTGACCGGTTTCAAGACCGCACTTACGAGAACCCTCAACAACTACGGTCGTACTTCAAGTATTCTCAAAGAAAGCGAGGAAAACTTTACTGGAGACGATGTACTTGAAGGTATTACCGCCGTTATCTCGGTTAAGATGCCGGAGATTCAGTTTGAGGGTCAGACTAAAGGAAAGCTAGGTAGCGTTGAGGCACGCGGGGCAGTGGAGTCTGTGTTTGGTGGCGCACTTTCCTCATTCTTTGAAGAGAATCCTGATGACGCTCGGGCGATTGTAAATAAAGTATTGCTTGCCCTTAAGGCACGCAAGGCGGCCAAAGCAGCAAAGGACTCAGTGCTTCGCAAGGGTGCACTTGAGGGCATGACGCTCCCAGGCAAGCTTGCTGACTGTCAGACCAAAGATGCTGCTGAATCAGAGCTTTTTATTGTGGAGGGGGACTCGGCCGGTGGTACTGCAAAAACCGGACGTGATCGTCGCACACAAGCCATTCTCCCACTTCGCGGAAAGATTCTGAATATTGAGCGCGCCCGCTTGGACAAGATGCTCGCCAGTGAACAGATCAAGAACTTGGTGGTAGCGCTTGGAACCGCTATTGGAGACGTCTTTGATCTCTCAAAGCTTCGTTACCACAAGATCATTATTGCAACGGACGCTGATGTTGACGGGGCACATATTCGCACACTCTTGCTCACCCTCTTCTATCGTCACTTCCGTGCAGTGATTGATGGCGGGTTTATATACATTGCCCAGCCGCCGCTTTATAAGATTAAGCGCGGCAAGGAAGTGTTCTATGCATACACTGACGAGGATAAATTTAAGATTCTTGGAAAGGACGCTGACCTTGTAGCAGATCCGGCTGACGAGGAAGTGGAAGAAGAAGAGGTTGAAGAAGTAGCAACCAAGAAGTCTGCGAAGATCTCTATTCAGCGATATAAAGGTCTCGGAGAAATGAATGCCTCTGAGCTATGGGAGACGACCATGGACCCACACCGACGAGTATTGAAACGAGTAACGGTTGAGGATGCGACTGAAGCAGACCGCATCTTTGATGTGCTTATGGGAACTGATGTTGCAAGCCGTAAGGCGTTTATTCAGTCAAACGCAAAACTTGCCAATATTGATGTGTAACTAGGGCGCGATATGAACGTAATAGTTCATTCCATAACTTGAGTCGCAGCTTGCACAGCATGTTCCATCAGTGAGTGTGGAGCCAGTAGGAAGAGTCTCTAAATTTGCAAATACGTATGTTCCGAGCGAACAAGTATATTTCATATATCCGCCCGAACTTCGTTTTCCTGACGGATCAATAATCTCTGCGGGGGTAATGCCTTCGTTTACAAGGCACTGACCCATTGATATCGGATACGTACCTCCATTGCTGTAGTTGAAATACCCATTTCCTGCTCCTGCGCTCCCGCAACCAGAACCAGCCTCCATAAAGTTTCCATACTTGTCGTAGTAGAAATTAAGACTCCGGACAATCTGTGCAAGGTCAGACTTGCGTCGTGCATCTTGGGCCTTATTACGAGCCTGATTAAGCGACATTAATACAACAGAAGAGAGTATTCCAATGATCGCAATTACGATAAGGAGCTCAACGAGAGTGAAAGCACGTTTCATTCTTATATTTATAACGCGTGCGAGTATACCTGTCATTCGTCTGTCATGAACTCTTCATGGAAGGAATGTGACTATAGAGAAGGCCCGAGGTGTTGCCTCGGGCCTTCTCTATAGCGGACTAGCGTTGATTAGTTCTCAACATCAATTTCAACTGAGAGCGTATTATTGTTCTCATTTGATTCGCTTACATCGTTACCACTATCTATGGTGATGGTGATGCGATTCTCGCCATCTTTGGCGCGATCAAATCCAAGTGTGTAGTCAACGTATTCACCAGGCATAAGGGAGCGCTGAGTACGGGATGTGTACGTGAAGGTTGAGGTTGTAGGCAACTTTGCCTTGAACTCCCATGAACCAGTTGAATTAGTACCATTGTTGGTGACGCGGAACTTAATCGCAGGACGCTTACCATCAGGAACAGTATTGTCCTTGACGAATGAGTCGGTGTCAGCAGTCTTCAGATATCCAGTCTCGGTAAGACGGACACTGAGGTCAGCCTTTCCATATAGCGGAGCAGTTGTTCCGGTTACTGGCACGGTCACTACAACTGGGGTAGTTGGACGAGGTTTCGGTGTTGTAGGAGTGGTTGGTGTGTCTGTTGGAACAGCAGGTTCCTGATCGTTGTCATTCTCAAAGGGAATAGAGTCACCCGGCACCACCTCAAGATCTGGTTCCTCTTGTCCGTCACCAAAGATAGAAGAGAAGTACACGTTCGCCGCTCCAAGACGCGATATCGTCTGTGGTACGTAGCGAGCAGCGTAAATAGCGAGCGTTATGCCGATAAAGACAAGTGCCACAAAGCCAACAACCGCAAGGCCATTAATAGCTGCACTGCGTGCAGGCACGAGGCGCTCGGTCGTGGTCGTGGTTGCTGTATGAGTCATGGGTTCCATATACTCATATATGTACCACGACCTGTATCTCTTGTCAAATACGTGGTAAAGCCCAAGCTCTTGACAAGAGGAGGATTCTGGTGTAGTAATGTATAAGACGATATGGCACTAGTAACGCTCACAGCGAAGCTCGCGACGGCTTTTGGCCGCGCTTACGCACGGAAGTGGACCTTCCTGGCGGCCGTTTTCTTTGTTTTCTTTACATCGTTCAGTATGCTCTCTGCACTTGATTTGGTGCCTGAGCCTATTGTGGCGAACACAAAGAATGACAACCTTGCGGCTGCTGTTACCACTTCCGTAAAGACAGCGCCTGAGCTACCAGTGCGTATTGAGATCTCTGCCATTAACCTCACGGCGGATATTGCTAATCCAACGAAGTCTGATGTGGCGACACTAGACAAAGCACTTCTTAGTAGTGCCGTCCGCTTTCCAACATCAGCCAAGCTTGGAGAGACCGGTAACGTGATTGTCTTCGGGCACTCAAGTTATCTACCGGTTGTGAACAATAAGAACTTCAAGATCTTTAACGAGATCCAGAACCTTAAGAAGGGTGATCGCATCACCGTGTATGGAACAAACACTGCGTACGTCTACGAGGTAGAGACCGTGAGTGAAGAGGATGCGAAGTCAGCAGCTATCCCACTTGAGGTGGGGAAGCCAACGCTGACACTTGCAACGTGTGACTCGTTTGGGTCAAAGAGTGACCGATTCGTTGTTGTTGCAAAGCTTGTGGGAAGCCACTTGATCGAGAACTAGGTTCTTGTTTGAGTGGCTCGTCGCAAGACGAGAAGTTCGGCCGCGCAAGTGGAAGCGAACGAATGCAACCTGTCGCGATCCCGCGACAGACATCACAACAGGGAGAGCAAGGTGAAGAACCTACTCATGAAGACGACTGCCGTTGTGCTGTCCTTGGCCATGCCCGGGATCGCACTCACGCAGACTACGGCGTCCACCACTCCGGCGGCCACCACTTGGGGGCACTGGGGGGCAGCCCCCTACGCCACCTCGTTTGCGGACATGTGCCGCAAAATGCCTGCGGGCATCGACGGTATGGATATGCCTGACGAGGTCAAAGCGCGCTTCAAGGCCAGAACTGGCCCGAAGTGTGAAGGAGGGACGGAGGTTTGGCTCACGCCGAACCAACGTCTCAACCAGATGTGGACGGGCGGCCGCAACCCGCACCCGATGATGAACGTGACGGTCGGCGAACTGCCGGTCACCCGTTCGCCTGACGGTCGGACCTATCGTGCAGGTGCAGTGGCCCAGGCGGCCAAGGCGCTTGAGTGGACGGAAGAGTACAACGGGCTGGTCTACCACCTGGTGGTCCCGTTCGAGTGCTTCAACGTCTCCTGGTTCACCACGCCTTCGGCTCCGGTCGAAAGCTGCGACCTGATCCGGGTTCACACTGAGGCGACGCGCGCCCTTCGGTTCGCGTTCTACCGTCCGTACAAACCGTCTGGATGCTTCGCTATGAAGACTCCAGGCTCCACGGAATGGCAGCCTTTGCCGAACCGGTGCCCGGACACGAACTGCGACTTCCGCGAGGTTAGTCGCGTCCTCGGGTCCGAGCCCATCCAAAGTGGTGGGGTGGCGCCGGTTCAAGACGGAGTCTACGAATTTCGCGTTCCGCGCGAATTCGCCTCCAACCCGGCGAACGTTGCTGTCTTCTGCCTTGAGCAGCTGAACGGCCAACACAGCCAGGGCGTGGGCATCACCAAGGAGACCGAGGACTATCACGCTGACGGCTCTGGCCAAAGCGTGGCGGAAATCTTCTTCGAGGGTCGCCAGCCTGCAGGCTACCGCTACCACGTCATCCATTGGCGTCTCGGCGGCTAATCCGCGTCGGCCATTGAGTTCGCAAGGTGGGTCTAAACCACCCACCTTGCAGCTCTCCCTTTTTTATACGCCCCAGGAGGGGCAGTGCGATTACTTTATTATCACCAAACTTACTCACCGTTCACAAGAAATTGTATGACCAGTATTACTGACAAGACTTCGTTCGTAAAAGATCGCCCGATTCTAATCGGCCTTTTTGCCGTGATTGCAGTTCTTGCGATCGGTGTTGGAATTGCGTATGCAACAGGGCTCACCAGTCCTGTACCCGCGCAGGCGGAAATCATTCTGCCTCCTTGTTGTGCTCCACCACCTCCACCACCGCCACCTCCACCACCGCCACCGCCACCTCCACCACCACCACCCCCTCCTCCTCCTCCACCACCACCATCTCCCGTACCGGAGTGTGATCTTTCGGCAAATCCAACATCACTCCCATACGGAGGCGGATCTTCAACACTCACGTGGTCAACCACGAATGCGACAAGTGTTTCTATCAACCACGGTGTTGGAAACGTCGCAGACGACGGTAGTCAGTCAGTAAACGTAACTGACGACATTACCTACACCCTCACGGCCTCAGGCCCTGGTGGACAGGTGACGTGTAACGCGCACATTGATGTGGGCCCACCACCAAACCCTGACGCTCCGGTTTGTACTCTTGTTGCAACACCAGCAACCCTTCCAGTAGGAGGCGGAACGGTAACGCTTGCGTGGACAACTCAGTTTGCCACCAGCGCAACGATTGATCAGGGAGTAGGTGCGGTATCTCCCGTAAGTGGAGGACAGACAACGACCACTACAAACGCAAGTAAGACATACACCTTGACCGCAACGGGTCCTGGAGGAACGGTGACGTGTAGTGATGCGGTAGTGGTTCCACCACCAACCCCACAACTTGCGTGTACGCTTGATGCGACACCAACCACACTTCCTGTGGGAGGCGGTACGGTAACGCTTAATTGGACCACTCAGAACGCAGCAACCGCGTCTATTGACCAGGGAGTTGGTACCGTGTCTCCAACAGCAGGAGGTTCGGTGCAGGCACAGACCAGTACATCAAAGACGTACACCCTTACGGCAATTGGTTCTGGTGGTCAGACGGTAACGTGTTCACGTACGGTGACCGTTCCACCACCAACCCCACAGCTTGCGTGTACACTCTCAGCGAGTCCGCACCAAGTGACACCGGGTGGTTCTGCAACACTTACGTGGACAACGCAGAACGCAACCTCGTTCTCTATTAATCAGGGTATTGGTTCCGTAACCCCAGTTTCTGGTGGATCTGTTGGAACAGGCGCAATTAACTCAAATACCACCTTCACTGGAACAGCGACAGGTGCTAATGGCCAGACCATTACCTGTTCTGACACCGTGACGGTATCAACGACACCTCCGCCACCACTCTGTGAGATCTCCCTTAACAAGAGCTCCATTGTTGTCGGAGAGTCTGCGATTCTAACCTGGAACACAACGAACGTTGTCAGTGCGGTTATTAATCAGGGTATTGGAAACGTTGCGGTTGATGGTAATCAGACCGTCTCACCAACCCAGAACACGACATACACCCTTACGGGTACGAGTGCGAACGGTTCAACCGTTACTTGTAGTGCACCTATTGTGGTTACCAACACACCACCCGCTCCGTCGTGTGTGATGAGTGTGAACCCAACATCAATTAGCTCCGGTGGTTCTGCAACCCTTTCATGGGGTGGTACGAACATCTCGTCGGTGGTGATTGACCAGGGTATTGGTTCTGTTGGCGCATCTGGTTCTCAGACTGTCTCACCAAGTGGTGACACGACCTACACGGGAACGTTTACCGCTACAAACGGTCAAATCCTCACCTGTACTGCATCTCTTGATATTGAATCAGGCGGAGGCGGCGGAGGCGGCGGCAAGAAGAAGCCTAAGGTTCTCCTTGATGTCCTTCCACACCCACCAGAGCAGCCACTCTCATTCGTGTATCTCTCTGAGCTTCCATACACCGGACTTGATCTTGGTCCTATGGGCACCGCACTCTACTGGCTCATGCTTATCGGATGGAGCGTTGCAGCAGCCTACTTGATTCTCTTCAATGCCGTACCGTTTGCACTGCGTCGTGTACGCACCTTCGGAACGGATGTTCAGGAAGTCCTTAACAAGGAGCAGGAGGTTCAGCACGTTGCACCTACTGCACACGCACAGCACGTTGTGTCACACACGCCAGCGCCTCGCGCAGCGGAGCCTGTTGGATACAACACACACGAAGGATTCCGTTCATTTGCCACCGGTGGTGCACTCACCATCGATGACATTGTGAAGGGTCTGGCTCGTGAGACAGAAGTTCGTATGGCCACAAACGACATGCATGTCTTCCAGGACCATAACGTTGAGCCGGTGATTGTGCCTAACACTGATCGTATTCAGATGTCAGCACCCGTAGCTCCAGCAGCAGCCCCTGTTGCGCCTTCTATGGATGTGCATCACGACGTTCCTGCCTTCATCAGCGCACTCCTTAGTGGAGATCGCGAGACGGTGTTCGGCATGTTGCGCCACGTGAACCGCACCGGTGGAGACTCTGACACCTTCGTCACACACGCGGTCTGTGCACTTGATGACGCGTATCGTGCTCGTCTTGAAGGAACTGCGTGTCACCCTGAGGTTGCTCGCGCAACAGAAGGATGTGATACCTCATTCCTTGAGCGCGTGATTGCATCTCTTGCAACCGCAGTTGACTCAAGCTACTCCTCTGGAGTAACAGGAGCAAAGCTCGCACTCACTCGCGCACTTGCGGTGGTGAACGGATAAACAAGAAGTATAAAGAAAAAGCCCCGGAGTAATTCCGGGGCTTTTTCTTTATAGTGAACGCTCTTTGATTTCCTTGAGTATTTTCTCTCTAAAGACTTCAGTACTCATTGTTTCCGATGAGCCACTACGGTGCTCAACGGTAATGGTGTTGGCTTCAATCTCTTTGTCACCAATAACCAGGAAGTAGGGAATACGTTCTTGCTTGGTTGCGCGGATCTTCTTGCCGAGTGATTCGCTAGCGTCGTCTAGTTCAACACGAATGCGGTCTGCTTTGAGTGCATCGCGCACGGTGCGTGCATACTCGTGATGTTTATCTGAGACGGGCAGGATACGAACTTGAACGGGGGAGAGCCAGGTAGGGAAGTTGCCTCCGAGGTGTTCAATAAGCACTGCAGAGAAGCGTTCAATAGAACCCATGATGGCACAGTGGATCATGACAATGCGTTCCTTCTCACCCTTCTCGTTGACACAAGTAAGATCAAAGCGGTCAGGCTGGAGCATATCAAGCTGAATGGTGGCGACTTGGTGCGCGCGTCCCATTGAATCAGTCGCCATGAAATCAAGCTTCGGTCCGTACATTGCAGCCTCTCCGAGTGCCTCTACGTAGTTTGCATTACGCTCCTTCGCAATCTCACGAAGAGCGTCTTCGGCAGACTTCCATGTCTCGGGGGTGCCAAGATATTTATCCATTTCCTTGGGATCATGGAAGGAAAGACGGACGTTGAGCGTGAACCCAAACGCACCATAGAACGAGTCAACCATGTCCCAGATACGGAAGTATTCTTCTTTCACCTGACTGGTACGACAAAATACGTGACTATCGTCCTGCGTGATGGAGAGTACACGAGTGAGACCACCAAGTTCTCCTGACTGTTCGTCGCGGTACACCATCGTTGTCTCTGCGTATCGCTGCGGCATCTCGCGGTATGAGTGTGGCTTACGGTCAAAGATCTGCGTGTGATGCGGACAGTTCATTGGCTTCAGTGCATACTCCTTTCCTTCACGAGTCGTAATGCGGAAGAGCTCATCAGCAAACTTGGACCAGTGTCCCGATTTCTCGTAGAGATCCTTTTTGGTGATGTGTGGAATGGTGACGCGGTCGTAACCGTTCTCTGCTCGCAATTCCCAAATAAAGCGATCAAGCTCGTGTCGTACGAGGGTTCCCTTAGGTGTCCACAAAGGAAGACCGGAGCCAACGAGCGCTGAGAACGTGAAGAGATCAAGTTCTGTACCAAGTTTTCGGTGGTCACGCTTCTTTGCTTCTTCAATCTGAGTACGATATGTCTCAAGATCTTCTTTTGTATCAAACGCAAGACCATAAATGCGGGTGAGCATTGGCTTTTTTTCGTCACCACGCCAGTACGCTCCAGCAACGCGATCAAGTACAAACGCATCAGCCTTTAGGTCGTGAGCTGGGTGTTCGCTATGACCGCCACGACACAGGTCAGTAAAGTCACCGGCAGTGTAGAGCGTAATAGGGTCACCCTTGGCAACTATGTCATCAATGAGTTCAAGCTTGTACGGGTTGCCCGCAAAACGGTCACGCGCATCCTTCTCCGACACTTCAGTGCCCGTCATATCCTTCCAGGTTGGAAGTAGTTCCTGCATGGCGGAGAGCAGGGAAGCGAGTTCGTTTTCTGAGGGCGCGTCGCCCCCAGAAAAATCAAAGTCATAATAGAAGCCAGTATCAATAGCGGGGCCTATGGTTGCGCGTGCGTGCGGGTATCGTTCCTGCACGGCAGCGGCGAGTAGGTGGGCCAGCGTGTGGCGTTTTTCTTCAAGTGAGGGCATAGGGAAACGATACCATATGTTAGGAAAACGGCGGCTCTCTGGATGGGAGCCGCCGTTTTGTGGGCGGGGGGAAGACTAGTCGATCACGGTCCCGGGGCCTTCCTCGCTTGAGGCGCCAAAGAGGATGGTCTCGGGCCGGTGCCTGAGCGCCTCTTCCAGCTTGTGGTCAAACTCTTCCTTAAGCTTGGTGATGCGCCTGTCGGTGTGTGCGGCCAGGATCTTCAGAGCCTTCTGGACGAGAGGGTTCATGAGCTTGCCCTCGTCCGCCAGAAATTTCCCGAGGACCGTGATTGCCGTTTCTTCTTCAGGCTTCTGTGCCATTTCAGTACTCCTAGTAGTGCGCCCCTATAGCGCCTGTCGGCACCCTATCACAAAGCTTTCAAGTTCTCTATAGAAAGACTCGTCTCACCATTCCTGCCTGAAATAGTTGCTTTCACCAGCAAACACGTGCCCGGTACAAACAGGTGTCCGAAGTCTTTGTATAGCTTCGTAAAAACAACGGCTTCAATAGAGTCGGTCTTGTCCGCAAATCGCACAAATGCCATTTTCTCTCCTTTCTTCGTGAGGATGGTGCGCACCTCTTCAACAAGAACGGGAAGAATAACCGTGAGGCCAGGAGTTGGTTCCGCACGAATGCCGGCAATCGTGGTGTGTGCTTTGGCGAGTGTGTCGCTAAACGCATCCAGTGGGTGACCAGAAATATAAATACCCAACAATTCTTTTTCCCAGAGCAGCTTATCGGTTATGGAAACCTCGCCTGAAGAGGCAGGAAGAGAAAGTGTAGGAGCTGCGAGCGTGCCAAAGAGGGAATCTTGTGAGGTCTTTGCGGTGGCGTCGCGATGGAACGTAAGCAATGTTTCAATATGTGCAAGCAAATTCCCACGCTCACCAAGCATATCAAGCGCTCCACACTTAATGAGCGCTTCAAGGGACTTGCGGTTAAGTGATCGGGATCCCACGCGACAAAGAAAATCAGACAGAGATGCGTATGGTCCGTGCTCGGTGCGCTCCCGGATGATCTCTTCAGACACACCCTCACCAAAGTTTTTAATGGAAGTGAGCCCAAAGCGAATAGAGTCAACCGCCCCCTCTTTTGCAAGTACGACCGTGAAGTCGCTCCCACTTTCGTTTACGTCAGGAGGAAGGACGGGTATTGCGAGTCGCTCACACTCTGCAACCAGTATGGCAATCTGCTCTGTATCACCCGCGTCAGCTGTCAGCAGTGCCGCCATGTACTCAACTGGATGATTGGCCTTCATGTATGCCGTCTGGTACGCAACTTTGCCGTAGCTTGC
>CAYRRU010000012.1:0-15902 GCA_964426785.1 uncultured Candidatus Saccharibacteria bacterium
TCTATCTCAACTGGCTCCATTGGACTTGATGCGGCCCTTGGTGTGGGTGGACTTCCCTGCGGACGTATCATTGAAATCTTTGGTCCTGAGTCATCAGGAAAAACGACGCTTGCTCTGCACTCCATTGCAGAAGCACAAAAGAAAGGAGGTATTTGTGCATTCGTTGACGCTGAGCACGCACTTGATCCTGAGTATGCCCGCAAAATTGGTGTGAAGCTTGAGGAGTTGCTTATCTCTCAGCCAGACACCGGAGAGCAGGCACTAGAGATTGTGGAGTCACTCGTGCGTGCTAACTCAGTCGCCATCATTGTGGTTGACTCAGTTGCAGCCCTCACGCCGAAAGATGAGATTGAGGGAGACATGGGCGCGCACCACGTGGGTAAGCAAGCGCGCCTCATGTCTCAGGCGCTACGCAAACTGACCGCCATCACGGCCAAATCAAACACCATCGTTATCTTCATCAACCAGATCCGCATGCAGATTGGTGTGATGTTTGGAAACCCTGAGACGACACCAGGAGGAAAGGCCCTTAAGTTCTATACGTCAGTGCGTCTTGATATCCGTCGTATCGCACAGATTAAGAAAGGTGAAGAAGTTGTTGGAGGACGGGTTCGCGTGAAGGTGGTGAAGAACAAAGTGGCTGCTCCCTTTAAGACCACTGAGTTTGATCTTCTCTATAATGAAGGTATCAGTCGTGAAGGAGAGATCATCGCGCTTGGCGAGAAGTACGAGATTATTGAAAAGTCTGGTTCAAGCTACTCATACGGAGAGACCAAGCTTGGTCGTGGGTATGATGCCACGCGCACCTTCCTTCGTGAGAACAAGCCAATGGCAAGCGAGATACTGAAGAAGATTCGGGAGAAGCTGGTGGCTGAGTAGTATTCCCTTCCCCCAGAAAGGCCCCGAGTAACGGGGCCTTTCTGCTTGACTTGTATACTCAATGGTATATTATATAATCATATTAAGTTATAATATACATATGGCTACAATCTCCGTTCCCCTTTCCGCAGACCTCATGGATACGTTGGATGGACTAGTCTCCCGTGGGACTGGCTCTACTCGTGTTGACGTTATGCGCCGCGCTCTCACCCGACTTGCCGAAACAGAGGCAGTGAATGCGATACTCCAGGCTGAGCAAGAGCCAACTCTCCGTGGTGACTTGCACGAACTTCTTAAGAAAATTGACTAGTCTTCATGGAAATTGCCTACAAGCCGTCGTTCTTGAGACAGTTCAAAAAACTCCCACCAAGACTTCAGGAGGAAGCATCAGAAAAGATTGAGCTTTTCAAGGACCCGAGTAACCACAAGGCACTAAAGGTACACAAGTTAAAAGGAGATCTTGCCGGTAGACTAAGCTTTTCAGTTAACTACAAGCACCGAATTGTCTTCGCTTGGGAAGTGCAAAATAAGTCGGCAATCCTACTCGGTTTTGGGGATCACTCCATATACGACTAGCTACTTCGTACCCGTATATATTTTCTCAAGATCTAACTCGTAGTGATTGGCGAGTGCAACGAGACAATTTATTGTGTTAGATATTTCACCTCCAAGTCTCTCCGTACTTGCCTCTTTATCCCATTGTGCCTTTGTACCCACCCTCTCCAATAACGCCACCTCTTGTGCCACCTCGCCCAACTCTTCTGTTGCCGCGAGCATAATCTCCGACGCATTCTTAAACGGATTTGGTGCCATAACAGGAGACATCTTAACTAACTCCTGTAGTTCATGTAGGTTCATATACTAATTATAGCAACGCACGAACTATTTTGAACATTGACTACACCGTATTTAAAAGTTACAACGCTGTGGGTGTTCCGCCCGGGAACTTATAAGGATACGACTATGTCCAGGAACAGACGGCTGTTCTATGGCGTCTTCGGCGCCTCCTTCTTCATCTACTGGTGGTGGATTCTGACCGGGGATTTCTCCTTACTCAACACGAGTGAAAGAGGGCCTGCTGACGCGTTTGTCGCTCTGTGTTATCTCACCGGCTTCGTTTATGGGATCGGTGGTGTTCTCTTCGGCCTCCTCCTACTCGCAAGCCTGCGCGACAACGAGACTGTCCTCGTCGCCTATCTGATCGGGTCTCTGTCGACCGCAGCCGGATTCGTCCTCTTTGGAGGCGGCTTACCGAACTTCGGACTCGGCTGGTTGCTGATGTTTGCGATGTTCCTGTCGCTCTCCGTGGGCTCCAGCCTGCTATTGCAGGGACTCAATCCAGCTCGCTTTCAGTTGCACGAGGATTCTTACATTTAAGTGCGTCTGTTCACCCACCCACCAAGAAAATCACCCCCAGGGGCACATTTTCTTGGTGGGTGGTTTTCGTTTACGCCACCCGCACTACCCCAACTCCCCTCGCAATATCCCGCGCCATCCACGCAACTCCAAGTATCGTGAGAAGTGTAAAGAGTTGCACAGCAAAATCTGTGTTCAGATACGCTGACACAAAAAACTGCAGAAGTGCGAACACGTCCTGAATGGCCGGCATGTTACGAAACACCTGAGCTACGAACACGAGACGTCCAAGCTCATACACAGACACCAGCACCGCTACACCTGCAATAGCGGTGGTTGAGACAAAAGGACGCAGTGTGTGTACCGTACGTACCCTACGCATCACATTCTGTTTAATCTGGCTTTCCATGGTCAATTGATTCTTTAAATAGTTTCTTTGCTCTATGCACCCGTGTCTTTACCGCAGATACCGTACTCCCTTCTAGTTGTGCTATCTCCTCTTGCGACTTGCCGTCAATAAATTGTAACCGAAGTATGCGGCTGGCGGTTTCAGGCAGTCGGGCGAGCGCCACTAACACTTCATCACGAATGGAGAGATCTTCCAGAAACTCAGACGTGTCCGGCAGTCGCTCATACAACTCAGGATCAAGAGCAATCGTTCTCCCCCGCTCCTTCTTCATCTTCTGATACCTCGTAAAGGCAAGACGGGTGAGAATCATGTAGCCCCAGGAAGAGAACGAGGCGCCCTCCTGCGGAGTATAGCGGTCAGCATAGAGGTATATGCGGGTGAAGGTGTCCTGGACCACTTCCTCGGCGTCTTCTCTCGTATAGAGGATGGAGTTGGCCTTTCGGAGGAACGCATCCTCATACCGGTCCACCAGCACGCCAAACGCCTCCGGATCCGTTTTGGAGGCCATGAGCACGTCCGCGTCAGACATGTCTGCGTACAGCTCCTCATTGGCGTTGCGCATGATGTCTTGTATCATACCTTCCGCAAGCGGCCGGGCAATGACTATAACCCTCCGGCCTCCTATTTAGTTACCTTTCTATGGCTATTCTTTCCTATAACGAAATCGTGCAGAAGACGGTTATTGACTACAACGGCGAACCGTACGAAGTGCTCTCGTCCCATGTCTTTCGCATGCAACAGCGAAAACCTGTAAACCAGACGAAGCTACGTAACCTGGTATCAGGCAAAGTAACAGAAATCTCCTTCCATCAGAGCGAGACCGTGCCGGAAGCCGATATCTCCCGCATGCAGGCAGACTACCTCTACACCAACCGTGGTGAATCATGGTTTGCTGAGAACGGAAACGCAAAGAATCGTTTCTCGTTCCCTGAGGACTCCGTTGCAGACAAGGTAAAATGGCTGAAGACAAATTCCTCTGTTGAAATCCTCGTATATAAAGACAAGCCAATCACTGTTACGGTTCCCGTGAAAGTTGATCTTAAAGTTGTTGAAGCTCCTCCTGCAATTAAGGGCGACACAGCAACAGGTGGCAACAAGTTGGTAAAAGTTGAAACAGGAGCTGGTGTGCTCACTCCCCTGTTCATCAACGAAGGAGACATCATCAAAATAAACACAGACACGGGAGACTACGTTGAACGCGTGGAGAAGGCGTAAGTCAAAGGGCGACAGAACCGTATCGGTCCCGTCGCCCTCCGTGCCGTACCCGCTTCTGCCGACGGCATGCCCACTGTGTTGGCCTCGCTGATGTAGAGGATGGTGTACGGAGTTTCCCCCGTCGATACCATGAGGCCTGCAGTCGTGCCGGTGAGTGGATCAGTCGGATCGTTGAGAACGCGAATGAATCCGTGCTTGCTGACGATGTCATGAGAAATCTCTTCGTTGACGCGCCTGCACGTATTCGTCTCGTCCTTGTACCAGACCCATGCACGTCCGGCAGGTATGCCATAATCAGCGACCACCGTTTCGCCTTCGGGCGTCTCAAGCTTGGTACCGAGGTAGTTCACGAGGTCCTCAGCACTCGGGAAGCCCGCTTCGAGAGCGGCGCCGTTCGCCTCCGCAAAACATTCGGAGACGGTCTGCGGAAGTGCGCGCTGGTATGCACGCATGCCCGGAGCGCTCGCCGGTTCCGAAACGTACTCAACATACCTATTGGACTCAGTCCAATAGGCTGCCTTGGCGCCGACGTAGCCAAACACGGCAAAAAAGGCCAACATGAAGAACAGCTTCATCACTCTTCTCCCTATTCAGATGCGACAATCCGCATCATCCCGCTCATAACAATAGACCCCTTGGGCACAAAAACCAGAGTTCCTGGTGGACAAAGGAGTGACCTTGCGCAGCCCAAAGAATGAATGTATGGTTTGGCTAGGCATTCTAATCGAGCACCGTCCGGCTCGTGCCTGCGCATTTCTGCAGGACTTCGTAAGGTTGTGGTCGCCCTCCAAGCTACACACCCACGAAGACATTGGACCCGATTGTGAAGAGGGATGAGTTCGGCGCCCGGACTCATCCCCAACCTACACTGTCGGCATGCTGCGCTCGTTCGCGGCCGGCCCGGTTCTCTTCCCCCCAAGGAGAGCCGGGCTTCGCTTTCATGCAAATACAAAAAGCGGTCCATTATGGACCGCTTTTTGATATCTCGCTTATGCCTGCAAGTATGGGAGAAGTCCCATGAAGCGGGCGCGCTTGATTGCGAGCGCAATCTCGCGCTGCTTTGCGGAAGGTACTCCGGTTCGCTTGCGAGAAAGAATCTTTGAGTGTGGGCTCGTGAATTGGCGAAGGTAGACAATGTCTTTATAGTCTACAAACTTCTTGTGCTCCAATTCCTCGCGCTCTGACTGATGTGCCATGATGCGTAACTTACGTGATTAATTAAAACGGAATATCCTCTGGGTTGATCTCGTCATCCGGATACTGGATAGACTCGCTACCAGTGTCTTGTGAACCCTCTTCAGCTGGTGCTCCTCCCTGAGTAGCACGATCGCCTCCTTGTGGGCCGAACTGGAAGCTATCAACAACGATTTCGGTGCGATACTTCTTTGTTCCTTCAGAGTCCCATGAACGGGTCTGAATGCGACCTTCTACATATACGGGACGACCCTTCTTCAAGTACTGACCCATAACTTCTGCAGTGCGCCCGAAAGCGACAATGTTATGGAACTCGGTCTGTTCCTGCTGTGCCCCCTCCTTGTTACGGAATGAGCGGTTTGTTGCAAGACCGAACGTTGCAACCTGCTGTCCACTTGGCAACGCACGTACCTCAGGGTCGCGTGTGAGGTTGCCGTAGAGAAGTACTTTGTTGAGATACATACGAGGATATTATACCCCGGCGTCTTTGAGTGCCTGATCAAGCTCTGCTTCAGGCGCAACATCCTCTTCGCTCTCAGGCTCAGGAACGCGGAGCATGAGCTCGTGCATTTCCTCAGCGTGCTTTGCTGACTCAACCGTGGTGCGTAGGTCAATGAAGCGAATGATGCGAACCTCAGCGCGTGCCATTGCGGCAACAGCCTCGTGTCCTTCTCCGTCTGCTTCGTACGCAATCCAGGCGAAGTATGCGCTCACAAAGTCTCGGCGTCCTGTCGTATCGGATCGGGAGATGGTGTAGGCAAGCGGAATCTTCTCTGGCTCCCCTTCTGCAATAACCGTACCCTTTGAAGCGATTGCTTCACGCACTGCTTGATAGGTTTTCTTCACTTCTTCCTGGGGTAGTTCAGGATCGATGTGGAAGCCAAGTTCGTATACACGGGTTTCGTTATTACCCTCTACGAGCTCAAGCTCGGTGCTATCAACACCGTTTTCGATTTCCTTATTAGTCATCGGGCGAACTGTACCACGTGCTCTAGGACCTAGCAACCAGGCCCTACGAGAGGTTAAAAAGACGTTTTGCGTTGGCGACGAGGGTCTCGCGAACCATTTCCTCGTCCTCGCCACGTATGCGTGCGATAGCTTGAGCCACATCAATCACGGCAAGAGGGTCGTTACGGGTGCCGCGGCGGCTTACGGGAGCTACATAGGGCGCATCAGTCTCAGACAGGATGCTTGAAAGCGGCACTGAACGCACCACCTCGTCATAGTCACTCGTAAAAGTGAGAACGGCGGTAAAGGAGATGGTGAATCCAAGCTCAATAAGGTCGTGGGCCTCTGCTACCCCTCCCACGAAGAAGTGACTGTCTCCACGAAGACGATCCCCGTGCTCCTTCTTATAAGAGCGCAGGATATCAATAAGGTCTCGGTATGCATCCTGACTTCCTTTTGAAGGGCGCGGATGAATCATGAGTGGTTTGTCGCACGCTACCGCAATATCAATGTGCTTGAGAAAAAGTTCTCGTTGTCGTGCCTTCTCTTCGGGTGTTGAATCCTGGCGATAGTAATCAAGACCACACTCCCCTATCGCAACAACACTCGGGTCCTTTGCAAGGCTCTTGTATGCCTCTTCATCAAACGCTTCGTCAGTGTGGTTTGGATGGAGTCCCACCGATGCAAACAGATTCTTTCTTCCAGAAACAAGGTCTATCGCGCGTTTGCTTGAAGGCAGATCAACGCCAACGATAAGTGCTCCCACTTCCTGCTCTTCCATTTGCGAGAGCAGTTGATCGCGATCTTCGTCATATTGTGGAAACTGGACGTGCGCATGCGCGTCAAAGTATTTCATATGCTACGCAAGTCTCGGGAACAGGTTCTCTGGCTTTTTGTTCTCCTTTACCGCTTCCATTATCAACTCACTCGTTACTGGCATCACGCTTTGAAGCATGAAGGCGACACGATACACCTCAACCACAAGCTCCCCGATAATAGCGCGACCGCGCTCCACATCTTCCTTCACCACCTTAAATGGTTCTTCCCCAGTGATGCGCTCGTCTGCTCGTCCAATACGCTCCCAAATCTGATCAAGGGCACTGTTAAAGGAGAACGATTCAATTGCAGTAACATATTCACTCATGTCTACCGATTCCGGAAGTGTAACCGGTGCTTCAAGGTGCGTTTCCGCAAGCTTCATCACACGCGCCACCAGATTCCCCAATCCGTTCACGAGGTTTGCGGTATACCACTCATCCATACGCTCCCAGGTAACATCCGAGTCTTCAACGGGGTGAACATGACGCAAAACAATGTAGCGGGTTGCGTCAGTACCGTACTTCCCCACAAGCTCGTATGGATTAATCACGTTACCAAGCGACTTAGACATCTTTTGCCCACCCGAGTTTATGAAGCCGTGATAGAAGACCGTGTCAGTATTCTTAATCGTGGCTGACATGAGCATGGCCTGCCACATGAGTGACTGGAAACGAACCTGATCTTTGCCGGCCATTTGCACCACCGTTCCGTTCTCCCAGTATTTCCCAAATGCTCCTTCTTCTGGCCAGCCAAGTGTTGAGATGTAGCTCGTGAGCGCATCAAACCACACGTACATGACCTGAGACTCGTCGCCTGGAACCGGAATGCCCCACGACAGCTTCTCCTTCTGGCGGGAGATACTAAAATCTTCAAGCCCTGCTTTTACAAACGTAAGTGCTTCTTCCCTTCGCCACTCCGGCACAATACTTCCCTTCTGTTCAAGATACGCAATCAAACGATCCTGATAGTTTGAAAACTTAAAGAAGTAGTTCTCCTCCTCAATAGTCTGAAGGATGAGGTTCGTGTGGATCGCGCAGTGTCCTTCCTCATTCAACTCGCGTTCTGTTTTGTATGCTTCGCACCCCACACAATACTGTCCTGAGTATGACTTCTTATAAATATCTCCCGCGTCACTACAGCGCTTCCACATCTCTTGGGCCGCAGTCACGTGCACCGGGCTTGTGGTTCTTATGAATGCGTCGGTGCTTATGTTGAGTGCCTCGCGCAGTTTCTCAAACTCCTTTGCATAGTGGTCAACATACGCCTGCACCTCCTGCCCTTTCTTTTGTGCGGCTTCAAAAATCTTCTGCCCATGCTCGTCAGTCCCTGTTGAAAAAAATACATCCTCTCCTTGAAGACGCCAAGAACGGGCAACTGCGTCCGCTTGTAGGAACTCAAGCGCATGTCCTATATGCGGGTCGGCGTTCACATACGGAAGCGTGGTGGTGAGATAGCGAGCCATTTATGCAGGACGTGATCGTTTGCCCCGATCAACGTCGTCAAGAAATTCTCGTAGTGCGGCGGCGACCGGAACCGCAAGCAGGACACCGAGGAATCCGGCGAGTGAGCCACCTGCGATAAGCGCCAAGATGACCAATAGAGGCGGAATGCCCACCACCTTGTTCACCACGAGTGGATAGATGAGGTGTGCCTCAAACTGATTCACAATGAAGTAGAGGCCCGCAACAATGAGTGCAAGCGGAACCCCACCAACCGAGAACGCAACAATGACACCCACAACACCCGCAATCAAGGAGCCGAAGATAGGGATGAGGTCAAAAATAGCCGCGATGACCGCAAGTAGTAGTGCGTACGGCACACCAAGCAACACGAGTCCCAAGTACACAATCACACCAACGATGAGTGAAAGGATAAGCTGGCCCTGCATCCATAACCCAATCTTTGCTTTTGCGCGACCCCAAAGTCCAACCACGTACTCCTCATGTTTTTGTGGCGTCACCAAACGCAAGAACTGCTCAACACCTGTTTCTTGAATAGCAAAATAGAACGAGAGCACGATCACAAGAATGAGCGCGAAGACTCCCCCAAAGAATGACGAGATCACTCGTAGTGCTCCGTCTGAGTTGTCCGAAAATACGTTACGAAAAGCAAAGAGCGTCTCCAGCATTGAAGATGACTTCTCTCCAGTCTCCGAGAAAGCAGGGGTCTGGGCAAATCCAGCAAGTTCTGGGGGCAGGTTTATTGTCTGCACGTATTGCGGAACGGACACCAGAAAACTCTGAGTATCGTCCAGTATGGGCGGAACCATAAAGTACACGACACTGAAGAGTGAGCCGAACACAGCCAAGTACATAACGAGCACCGCCATAATGCGCGGGAAACGATAGCGCATGAAGAACGCGATACCAGGCTCAACAGCTGAAGCAATACCCACCGCGGTGATAACCAGAAGGGCGAGGTCTCGGAGAATCCAGAGTACGTACGCACTGACACCAATGACCAGAAGTCGTAAGAAAGTGCCGGTGGTGATGGA
This sequence comes from uncultured Candidatus Saccharibacteria bacterium, assembly GCA_964426785.1. Lineage (GTDB taxonomy): Bacteria > Patescibacteriota > Minisyncoccia > Phycocordibacterales > Phycocordibacteraceae > C7867-001. Next base: position 9,315 of record CAYRRU010000012.1, read on the forward strand.
GATCTGCTGCGGCGAATCCATAGGGGCATACTAGCATAAAAGGGCCGCAGCTTGCGCCACGGCCCCCTTTATCACCTTTGTGCAGTGTATGGTCTGATGTCGTCAAACCAAGCCACCCAATGCCTGGGCGTCGCTCCACGGGAGCGTCTGCAGGACTCGGTCCTGCCTCCTCCTTGCGCAAGTGGCGCCAGAGAAAGGAGTACCGAGTGTTCAGGGCTCATCAAGTAGGGACGAGGCACCGGAACATTCGCGCAGACGATCAACACCGTGGTCTGATGCCCATCGCGGGCCTCAAGCAGGCTTCCTGCCGGGACCGGAACAAGTTTCCGAGCAAGCAGTCTACGAGGAAGTGAGAGTCCGCTCTCACCATGCATCCCCGTTGGAAACGACATCACGACCGCAACAAAGGCGAGAATAAAACACTTGCGCATTTTCTTCTCCCCCGTGAACAATTATGAGTGCAGGCCAGGCGGCCCACACTCGCTCTTTTAGTTATAGACCTACAAGACAGGTCCTGTCAAAAACTAGGCAAGGACAGCCCGAAGCTTTTCTGCAACAGCTTCTATGCTCATGCGCTCCTGTGTACCCGTGTCGCGATCACGAACGGTGACAGTATCTTTCAGATCCGGTGTCTCACCAAGCGTATCAAAATCAATCGTGATGCAGTACGGTGTGCCAATCTCGTCCTGACGACGATAACGCTTTCCAATGTTCCCGTTATCGTCCCATGCAATTGCAGGATGTACTTTCTTAAGAAGAGCGCGTACTTCCCTCGCCTTCTCAACGAGTTCTGGTTTGTTTTTTAGAAGTGGCGACACCATCGCTTTGACGGGTGCAACTTTGGGAGCGAAGCGTAGGACTGCTCGGGTCTCTCCACCAAGCTCGTCTTCGTCATACGCGGAGACCAAGACAGCAAGAAGTGTACGGTCCACACCAAGGGAAGGCTCGACAACATGTGGGACCACCTTTTCTTTTGTTTCCTCATCAAGGAATTGAAGAGCAACATTTGACGCATCAGCGTGCGCCTTGAGATCAAAGTCTGTTCGGTATGCAAGACCCCAAAGCTCCTTACGTCCAAATGGATATTCAAATTCAAAGTCTATAGTTCGCTTTGAATAGTGCGCTAGGTCGCCTGGCGCAATCTCTGTTGGATAAAATTGATCCATTGAAAGGCCGATGTCGCTCGCATATTCCTTCATCAGAGTCTCCCATTCGGCAAAAGCCTCTTCCCACTTATCAGGGTGTACAAAATATTCCACCTCCATTTGCTCAAGTTCGCGCAAACGGAAAATAAACTCACGTGGTGCAATCTCGTTTCTGAATGCTTTACCTATTTGACCAAGACCAAACGGAAGTTTTGGGTGGAACGAATCAATCACGTTCTTGAAGTTCACAAACATACCTCCTGCAGTTTCAGGACGAAGGTATGTCACCGAACTCTCGTCCTCTGTTGCACCAACGGAGGTCTTGAACATCATGTTGAATTGGCGTGGCTCGCCTAGCGTTCCTTTCTTTCCACACTCAGGACATGTTTCAAGGCTATCCAAATGGTCTGCACGAAATCGCTTCTTGCAATGACTACACTCAATAAGTGGATCAGAGAACCCACTCACGTGCCCTGATGCGACCCACGCCTTAGGGTTCATAAGTATTGCAGCATCAACGCCATACATATCGTCTCTCTCCTCAACAAACTTCCTCCACCACATCTGTTTCAGATTGTTCTTAAGCGCAACACCATGAGGTCCATAGTCAAACGTTCCGGCAAGCCCACCATAAATCTCCGAACCAGGAAATACGAACCCGCGACGTTTTGCGAGCGATACGATGGTTTCAAGTGAGACGTTTTTCATGAAAATTAATTAGCGACGTTGCCGTAGGCGTGATTGTACCCTGGATCGGTGATGGTCTTCGTATCAAGGTCTGATGCGACTCCCGTCACCTGCTTCTGCACAAAACGGTCCGTTCCCGTGATGGACTGCGGGAACACGAGTATAGGACTTGTACCCTGTTGGGAAGTGCTTGGCAAGAGAGCAATCTGAAACGCTGCTGTTTTACCGGTCGTACCAGGAGGCATGTCCCCTATCGCCCACGACACCTCACGTGTTGACGCGTTATAGGTAACGGAGCCGTCAGCAGGAGAGACTTTTCCCGTGAACGTAACGTATGACGGGAGCACTGCGGTTACGCGTGCCCCACCAACAGAGTTCACCGTGTTTCCTGCGGTAAGCAAAATGGTATAGGTGGTCTCTTGATCAGGCACAGGCGGCCATGGCCCCGTATTCGTAAACGGACCAATCGTGCGCACTGCACGAGTCGTGAGCGTGAGATCAGTTGAGACCTTAAGTGTTCGGGTGAGTGTTGAGGTTACATTTTCTGCAACACCGGTCTCTCCTATGCGCTTGCCGGATACGGACACCGTAAACGTCATAGTGGGGTTACGCAGTGCGTTCATGCTAGCTCCCGTCTTCATCGGGACAGTGAACGAGCCGGCGCCCGTGTCGCCTGGTTGTAGTTCACGCAGACCAGAAACAGTGTCGCGATTAAAGAGGATGGTTTGATCGCTTGAACGATAGTATCCGTTTGCGGCAGAAATAGTCCGTCCATCAACCGCGTCCCCTGATACCTTTATCGCAATCTGTCCATCAAGCACGGTTGTAGGGAGTATGTTGGTCCAACTTATCGTTCCCGATACTTGCGAGCCAGCGCGCGCAATAACGGAATCACTTGTGTCGCGATTAAGCGCAAGCGCGACACCAAGAAATGGACGCGTGATAGCGACCGTTGCTTCTTGGCTGGTGTACGTTACGGCAAGTGCCTGACTTCCCTCCCCGCGCGGCGTTCCTGCAGTGAATCGGAACACGCGCTCATCATTTTGCTGACCAGTTAGAATACCCGTCACCCGAATGTTCTTCGTCTCCCCAGGCCGCAAGGTCCCCATCATAAAGAGATTTCCGGTAATGGGTGCGGGATCAGTACTTTGCACCTGGAACCCAAACGGATACTCGGCAAACACCGCAACATTCTCTACGGCCTCAACGCCATTTGCCCGCACCGCAACGTCAACCGTAATAGCCTGACCTGATGGACTCTCACCAAGTGTGATAACTGATACAGAGACCGGGGAGCTTGTAATGGTAAAGGTATATTGTTCGCGCTTCACGAACACCGCATTTGATCCCTCTATTTTGTACTCAAAGGTAACGGGTATCGTAACCACTTGATTGGCGGCTCCCGAAATAACCGCTCGTGCTGTTCTGGTTGCGCGCTCACCAGGTGCTACATCCCCCACTGTATCTGAATAGCGTGGCATAGACTCCCCATCTTCCAGGCTTCGTGTTCCTTCAGGAAACTCAAGAGACAATAGTGTGTTGGTAATGGGCGTCGGGTTTCGGTTATCAACTGAAACCAATAACTGCACCGTGTCCCCGCTTGCAATAGATGTCGGGCCTTTTATTGAAATATCAACACGGTCCGTTGAGACTGAGCGCCCTCCAAAGAAAAGGAACACAACGGCAATGATAGTGGCGAGTAGGAAGAAACCAACAGCGCCAATAAGGAAATAAACAGAAGGTGGAAGCTTTTTTTTAGGCAGAGGGGGTGCTTCTGGGGTCCAGGTCTGTGTCTCAAATGTCTCTGGCTTCCCTTTGAGTGTGGTCTCCGCGAAATGTGTAGGCACGGCACCGCCCTCATACAGCTTCTTCTGTAGCTTCTCAAGCGGGCTCTGGTTCTCCTGCGGACCCATAATACGTATGAGTATAACGTATGACTTAGAGCCCTGAGGCTTCAATACCTCGGTTTACCCGCACGATGAGCTCTTTACGGTTAGCTTCGGCATACACTCTTGCTTCCCTTCCATAGCATCCATCGTGGTCAGGAATAGGATCTCCCGCATCAACACCGACACTCTGAAGTAAGTAGAGTGCGGCAAGTATTTCCGCACGTTCCTGCTCTTCTTCGTCTAGTTCAGGAAGAACACAAAGGAACTCTTCAAATATGACGTATGCATCCGAGTCGGTAGACTCCCCCGTTAGCATACGCATGATAAGGTGCGCAATACGTCCCGCACACATACGCATGGAAGGGGTCAGTGTTTCAAAATAGTCCTTTGAAAGTATGGCCCCTGACAAGCGCCACCCTTCTTTCCCGCGAAGGAGAATAATATCTGAACCCGTGAGACTCTGCAGAGCGCCTGCAAGCTTTGCACCTGGCTTGCGCACTCCTTGAGCGCGCGCACGAATGAGCCCGAGCTCTTTGGTAAGGAGAGTGACAAGCGCACTTGCTTCCGCTACAGGAGTTCGTGCAAGCACCAGCGCTTCTGTCGCGTACTTATGACGCATGAATATTAAACCCAACGGTACCTATAGAAAGTTCTGCACGGTATGCGGGATCGGTAAGTGTTTCAAAGGCAATTGCATCGGTGCCAGCAAGCGTTACTGATCCCAATGTCTCACGCGCCACCGCGTCAACGGTTAGCGTGACACGGTCACGTGGCGAGAGGTCTTTTGCTTTTCGTGCATCCGCCAACGCACGAGCAAACTCTCGTATGTCTCCTTCTGTAATAAGTTCTGGCGTGAGTGTGGTATCAATCTTTATCTCACCATCGTTAAGTGTTGCGTCCACCACCACTTCCTTCACATTCAATTCCTCAGCAATCAATGCACGTAGCTCTGGTGCAAGTGCTACTCCACCAAACGATAGTGTGCCAAGTGGCTGACGCACTTTTACTCCCGCCTTCTGTCGCTCCATAAGTGCGGTTGAGGAGAGCGAGCGGACACGCTTCATATTTTCAATTAAATCGGCATCCTTGTTGTTTCCAAATATTCCACCAAGCACTGGCTTTTTGATTTCCGGCCAACGAGCAAGATGCACACTTTCTGGATCAGTGCTTTTCTTCACGTCGCGATAAATCTCGTCCGCAACAAATGGCATCACCGGTGCGATGATCTTTGAAAACTCGGTAAGTACGTGTCTTAACGTATGTAGTGCAACCTGCTTATCAGCTTCGTCATCACTCTTAATGCGGTCTCGTGACCGACGCACATACCAGGTTGATAGGTCATCAATGAACTCCTTCATGGGACGAACCGCACGGATAATGTCGTAACGATCAAATGCCTCGGTTGTGGTGGTAACCACTTCTGCAAGGCGCGCCAATATCCAGCGGTCAAGTACATGCGCGCTTTCCTTTGTGCCCTCAACAAGATCTTGCTTGTAGAGCGCATAGAATGCATGGATATTACGCATCATGTTTACGACCCGATTCTGCGCATCTTTCACATCCTCATCTCTGAACGTGAGGTCCTCCGCCTGCATAACCACACTTCCCATAAGGTAGAAACGAAATGCGTCAGCTCCGTACTGATCAAAGAGTACGTACGGGTCGGTGTAGTTCCCTTTTGATTTTGACAGCTTTGCTCCATCACTCGCGAGGATTGTGCCTGTCGTTACCACATTCCTAAACGGTGCGCGATTAAAGAGTGACACCGAAATCGCATGCATGTAGTAGAACCACGCACGGGTTTGCCCGATGTATTCAGACACAAAGTCACCAGGAGAACGTTTCTCAAACTCTGCCTTGTTCTCAAATGGATAGTGGTATTCAGCAAACGGCATTGAACCTGACTCAACCCAACAATCAACAACTTCAGGAATACGTGTCAGCGGTTTCCCCGCTTCGTCGGTGAGTTGAATACGATCAATATACGGAAGATGGAAATCAAGTTCGTAGCTACGATTGTGAGGAAGTGGAACAAAATTCAAATCCACAACATCGCACGGCCTTGCGCTCATATTCCACACAAACTCTCGTGCCTCGGGTGCTGCAAGACCTCGCGCAACGACTGAAAGCGACTCAAGACCTACACCGTGCGTAACGATAAGTACCGTCTCATTCGTTAGTTCTGTCTCCTTCTCGTACAAGAACTCTCCAAAACGAAGACGGGCATCTGCGTAACTCTCTCCCTGCTCAAGTGCGACATCGTAGTCAACGCCATTACGCCATGCATAGAATTCATCGTGCGTTTTCTCTTCAAGAACACCAAATGAGAACTCGCGTAGTCGGTCGTCAAAGACAACCTCAAGTCCAAGCTCCCGAGCAACAATCTCTGCAGTCTCTTTGGTGCGTAAAAGCGGTGACGCATATATCTTCGTGATACCCCTCCCTTTTAGCTCTTTGGCACGTACGCCAACCATGTCGCGCCCCTTCTGTGTTAAAGGATTTTTCGTTTGGTCACTTGAGATTGTTTTTGTTACAAGATTCTCTGATTCTCCATGGCGCATGGCAAGAAAAGTATTGCCGTTCTTTTGTGTGCGTTCCTTAAGCTCTTCAAGCGACCCGATAACGGTAACGTTCCCTTGCGTGTCCTTCCAAATAGGAAGTGGGCTGGCCCAGAATCGGTTGCGAGAAATAGTCCAGTCAGGAGCATTCTCAACAATGTGCATAAACCTTCCATGCTTCAGGTGATCAGGTGCCCAGGAAACGTGCTCGTTCTCCGAGCGGAGTTTGTCTTTAATTGACTGGATATCAATGAACCAACTTGATACCGCGTTATATATGAGAGGTGTTCCGCAACGATAACAGTGCGG